>SFQY01000083.1 GCA_004562395.1 bacterium
CCAGCAGCCGGGGGTCATTGGTATAGACCTCGGCGGCGGCCTCGGCCTGGTTGTAGAGGATGATGGTTTCCTGTTCATAAAGGGAGAGCTTCATCGTTTGCCGCCTTTCTGCCGGTCAAACGCCAGCTTGAAATTGGCGTACTTCCCATCGTCCTCCAGCACCACGGTGGCATCGTAGGTCTTTCCGGTTTTCTCGGAATACAGGCCGGTCACATGGGCGCGGCCATCTTTGAGCAGCGCCGTCACGCTGGCCTTGGTGGGCTGCTTGCGCTTCAGCTCCCACCACTTGTTGTTTTTCCAGATAGCGAATTTGCAGCCCTCGTTCTGGCAGAAGAACCCTTTTTGCAGGTCCGCCACATCGCCGCCGCAGCGGGGGCATTTGCCCACCACTTCGCGAGGCGGCGTGAACAGATACTCGGTTCCCTTGATGACCTGATAGGTCCTCACCAGTTCCTGGAGCATGGCGCTGATCCCGGCCATAAATTCCTCCGAGGTCAGCTCACCGCGCTCGATCTCGCCCAGCCGGTACTCCCATTCAGCAGTCAGCAGGGGCGATTGCAACTGCTCCGGCAGCACGGTGATAAGGGACACCGCATCATGGGACGGCAGGAGCTGAACCTGCTTTTTACTCTTTTTGCGTTCCAGAAAGCCGGTGGACACCAGCTTTTCCAGGATACCGGCGCGGGTGGCCGGGGTCCCCAGCCCCTTACGCTCGGCGGCCTCCGGCATATCGTCCTTCCCGGCAGTCTCCATCGCGGAAAGCAGGGTATCTTCGGTGAAGTGCTTGGGCGGGGTGGTCTTGCCCTCCTTGACAGCAGCGCCGGAAAGGGGCAGGCTCTGGCCCTCCATCAGCTCCGGCAGGGCTTTGTCCTCGGCTTCCTTGTCCGGCTCCGAATTTTTTAGCCCTGCGCGGTAGGCAGCGTCCAGCGCCCGCCAGCCGTGATTTTTCACCGTGCGACCCTTGGCGGTAAACTCCGCACCAGCGCACTCGACAACAACGGCGGTTTCCGCAAAGGTATAGGGCTGGGCCACAGCGCACAGCAGGCGCAGGGCTACCAGCTCCAGCACCGCCTTTTCGCCCACCGACAGGCCAGACAGGTCTGCGCCCTGGAGGTTGCGGGTGGGGACCACCGCATGGTGGTCGGTCACTTTCTTGTCGTTGATGACCTGGGCGGCATTGCAGGCAAGCTCCATACCATCGGCAAAGGACAGCGCCCCAGCGGTGAGCCGGACCAGCTCCGGTAGACTCGCCGCCATATCCGAAGTCAGATAGCGGCTGTCCGTCCGGGGATAGGTGCAGAGCTTCTTTTCATACAGGTTCTGCAAATAATCCAAGGTCTGCTGGGCGGTGTATCCCAGCAGCCGGTTGGCGTCTCTTTGGAGCGTGGTCAGGTCATAGAGGGCGGGCGGCTTCTCGGACTTGTCCTTGCGCTCCACCTGTTTCACCGTGGCAGCCGCACCCTGGCAGGCTGTTTTCAGCTGCTGGGCGGCGGCTTTGTCCGCCATGCGCTCCCCAGAAACAGAGAATCCGGGCAGCTCCAGCGTGACCGTGTAAAACGGCACCGGCTTGTAGGTGTCGATCTCGGCCTCCCGCTGGACGATGAGAGCCAGCGTCGGGGACATGACGCGCCCGATGTTGAGGGTCCGGTGGTACAACACGGAAAACAGCCGGGTGGCATTGATACCCACCAGCCAGTCCGCCTTGGCGCGGCAGAGGGCCGCATCCCGCAGGCCGTTATAGTCCGCACCGGGGCGCAGGTTCGCAAAGCCCTCCCGGATGGCGGAATCCTCCATACTGGAAATCCAGAGCCGCTTCATGGGCTTCTGGCAACCCGCCAGCTCGTAGACGCTGCGAAAGATCAGCTCGCCCTCGCGTCCGGCGTCGCAGGCGTTCACCACCTCGGTCACATCAGGGGCGTTCATCAGCTGTTTCAGCACATCAAACTGTTTCTTTTTGTCCTTGCCCACCACCATCTGCCAATGGTCCGGCAGAATGGGCAGATCGTCATAGCGCCACTTGGCGTAGTCCGGGTTATAGGCGTCGGCATCCGCCAGCCCAGCCAGGTGGCCCACACACCAGCTCACCCGCCAGCCGTTCCCCTCCAGATAGCCGTCCTTGCGGGTAGCGGCCCCAATCACGGCGGCCAGACTTTGGGCAACGGACGGTTTTTCAGCGATCACCAGCTTCATGGTTTTTCATCCTCCTTTCCCGCAGCCATGCGGTCAGCTGCCGGTGGCAAAATCCCACGCAGGGCTGACCGTCATGGTAATTCCCACAGCCATAACAGGGGTGGCCGGGAGATAAAGAGGGAGAGCGGGAAGTTTCCTTCCCGCCCTCCGGCCTGCGTGTCATCATGCGTTCATAGGGGCTGTCGGTGAAGCGGGTCAATCCGCCTTGTCCTCGCTTTCCTCGTCTCCTCGCTTTCCTCGTTGCCGCCCCCGTCAGCGTCCAGCTCGTCGGATTCCTCGGTCTCCCAGGGGTCCTCGTCCTCCTGGTCGGTATCGTCCTCGCCGTAGTCGTAATCGTCCAAATTGTCGTTGCCCTTGGTCTTGGGCTTATTCTTGATGAATTTGAAGTAGGCAAGGGCACCGCCGCCCATCAGGGCCAGCACCGCCAAAAGCAGGGCCGGATTCAGCCCCGTGGTTTTCTGCGCCGGTTCCTCCGGCTCCGGGGTTTCCTCCGGGGTCTCCGGCTCCGGCTCCTTACCCGTGCAGGCGCTCATATTGGTGGCACACACCGGGCAGGCCGTATTCACCGCACCGGCCACACATTTCTCCGTACAGGTACAGGTGGCGGGCTGCTCCTGGGTGGTCTGACCGTCCTCCATCAACGCCATCAGGTCCGCCTCGTCCACCTGGTTCAAGAAGTGGACAGCGGTTTCCTTGTCCTCGTTGGCCCGGTCAATGAGGATA
>SFQY01000084.1 GCA_004562395.1 bacterium
GCCGACAAGCACACACAGCAGACTGTTCTTCCCGGCATGGGCGAAGATACACCCGCCCCGTCCGGCAAGGTGATCAACCTCTCGGACATCCAGGCCGCTGATAAGGACGGCAAGGAGGCTTCTACTACCGCCCCGGAAAAGAAAGCGCCGGAGGCGGATAAGCCGAAAAAGCGCCGGGGCCGTCCCCCGAAAGAGCAGGCTGCGGTGTCTGCGGGGAAAAAGGAGAAAGCGGCGGAGCCTCGCACAGGCCGCCCGTCTAAGGTTGACAAGGCGGCCCGTGAGGAGGCCCCGCCCACTGTTCGGGACAAAGTGTCCAGAGGTAAGAAAGCTGACAAGGGCAAGGAAACGGGCTCCGGCGGTGCGCCTGTGTCTAAATCCGCTAAGGCGGTAAAGCCGGGCAAGGCCGCTCCCGTCAAGGAGGCGGCAGTCCCGCCGCCGGAGATCAATCTGCCGCCCACGCCTGACGTGCCGCCCCGCCCGGTGGAAGAGGGAAAAATCGTCTATCTGAAAATGGCGGAGCTTCATCCGTTCCATACGTTCCGGGAGCACCCCTACAAGGTGCAGGACGATAAAGCGATGGACGATCTGGTGGGGACGATCAAGGAACACGGCATTATGACCCCCGCCACCGTCCGCCCGGAAAAAGACGGCAAGGGCTATGAGATTATCGCGGGCCACCGCCGCCATCATGGCGGTACACGGGCCGGGCTGGAGGAAATGCCCTGTATCGTCCGTGAGATGACCGATCTTGAAGCTGTCCGGGAAATGCGGAACAGCAACAAGCAGCGGGGCGATCCTCTCCCCAGTGAACTGGCAAAGCTGCTGGATTTGGAGGTGGAGGCTATCAAACGCCAGGGGGCCCGCCCGAAAAATGAGAAAGAGGCGGAGGCCCTGGGTAAGCTCTCGGTGGAGATTGTGGGCAAGGAACACGACATGAACTATAAAAAGGTCATGCGGTATATCCGGCTCAACTCCCTGGTGCCGGAGCTTCTGGACAAGGTGGACACAAAGCAGATGGGCTTTATGCCTGCGGTGGAGATCTCATATATCAGGCCGGAAAACCAGCGGCTGATTGCCGTTTCCATTGACGGGGAGCAGTCCTCCCCCTCGGTGGCCCAGGCGAAGCGGCTCCACGAGCTGGACAAGGAGGGCAAGCTCAACGGCGATGTGATCGACGGCATTTTGAGTGAAGAAAAAAAGGAGGATCGCGGTGTGATTATTTCGACTGCTGAACTGTCTAAGTATTTCGGCAAGGAGGTCACTCCTGCCAAAATGAAAGAGCAGATCATGGCGCTGCTGGACGAGTGGAAAGAGAAACAGCCGCCCGAACTGGCGCAGCCGGACAGGAAAAAGGACTTGGAGAAGTAACCGGGCCCCGCTTCTGGACACTTTGTCCAGAGGTGAACGCCCCGCGCCGGGGATGGGCTCTGTGGTGATATATCCCCCGTCGCCGGATATTTTGCAGCGCAGCCGGGAACGGGCAGTCAAGGGGCGGAACGCCCGCCGTTTGCGGCGGCTTGCCCTTGACGGCCTGGCCCGGCTGTGCTATTTCCGGCAAGGCGGCGGGGGTATATCCTCCAGAGCCGCCCCCTTTCCCATGAATGGGAAAGGGCGGGGGGATAGGGTTGAACTACCTATTAAATATTGGAGGTGTGATAATGAAACGATCCCTTGCTTATATCACCGCTGCGTGGCGCGGTGATCCTGCGGTGGATATGGAGCAGGCGGCGCATTACTGCCGCGTGGTCTATGATGCGGGCTATTCCCCCATCTGCCCCATGCTCTATCTGCCGCTGTTCCTCAATGACGCGGTGCCGGAGGAGCACAAGAACGGCATCGACATGGGCCGCGATCTGCTCCGGCGCTCCCGTGTGCTGGTGGTGTGCGGCCATTCCGTGACCGAGGCCATGAAAAATGATATTGCCGTGGCCCAGCGCCTGGGGATTACCGCGACTACCCTTGAGGGCATCCTGACCGTCAAGGGCCAGGGCCGCCGCTGATGGCGTCCCTGTTTGAAGCCTACATCACCAACCTGGGAAAGTACAACGAGGGTGAGCTGGTTGGCGAAACGCTGAAATTCCCCACAACTACCGAAGAAGTACAGGCCCTTTTGAAGCGGATTGGTGTGGACGGGGTACGTTATGAGGAATTTTTCATAACCAGCTTTGACGGTGATGTGCTGGGGCTCTACGACTATCTCACAGAATATGAAAACCTGGACGAGCTCAATCATCTGGCCCACCTGCTCTCCGAGCTGGATCAAGGTGAGTTAGAGAAATTTGAGGCCGTCATTGACAGCGGTGAACATACGTCCAGCGTGGCCGATCTCATCAATCTGGCGCAAAACCTGGATTGCTACGAGTTTTATCCTGGTGTCGAGGACGATGAA
>SFQY01000031.1 GCA_004562395.1 bacterium
GTTCGTTCCCTTTCCAGTTTGCTCTTCCATATTTTCTCTTGTCTTGCTTTTGCTATGTTTTCATTACTTTTCAACTATTGATTCGCATCCCGGGGGAAGGTATGGTGCAGCGCATCCCTGCAAATTCCAATTTGTCGGGCTGCTGAGGAAAACCGATATACACATTTTTAAAATGCATCCCCGAAGGGGATACCACATCTTATATCTTAATATCTCATATCTTATATCTGCGTTCCCTGCGCCTTCGGCGGCAGAGATTTTGGGAGAAAGGGAGGAACGGGAAATGGCATCCAAAACCCAGCGGTTTGATACCCGCCAGCACATGCGCAGCAGCACCTATGAGGTTTTCCGTTACAAGGATGCCTACCTGAAGGAGGTGGCTCTGCACCACCACGATTTTTACGAGATCTATTTCTTCCTGTCGGGGAACGTGCAGTACAACATCGAAAGCCGCAGCTACCTGCTGACCCCCGGGGACGTGCTGCTGATCAACCCCATGGAGCTCCACCAGCCGGTCTTCGGCAAGGAGCAGCGCAGCTACGAGCGGATCGTGCTGTGGATCAACAAGAGCTTCTTGGAAAAGCTCAGCCCCGACGCAGAATCCCTCTGCGCCTGCTTCGATACCGGCGCTCCGGGCCACACCAACCTGCTGCGGCCGGAAAACTATCTGCGCCAGATGCTCCTCTACCAGCTGGAGCAGCTCATGCAGGAGAAGACCTCCGGGGAGTATTGCAGCGAGTTCTGTGCCCTGAGCTATCTGGTGCAGGTGCTGGTGCT
Organism: bacterium; assembly: GCA_004562395.1. Taxonomy (GTDB): domain Bacteria; phylum Bacillota; class Clostridia; order Oscillospirales; family Oscillospiraceae; genus Faecousia. The sequence continues at coordinate 778 of SFQY01000031.1, forward strand.
GCTGAACCGGCAGGCCCGGCAGCAGACCCGGGAGACGGAGGCCAAGGCCGCCTCGGACTCGGTGGTCTACCGGGTCCTGGGCTACATCAACGACCACTACAGCGAGGATCTGACCCTGGATTTCCTGGCCAACAAATTTTTTATCAGCAAATACCACCTGTCCCGGGAGTTCGGGCGGCTGGTGGGCACCTCGGTCCACCGCTACCTGGTCCAGAAGCGGCTGGTCATGGCCAAGCAGATGATGCGCGAGGGCAGGTCCTCCACGGAGGTCTATCAGCACTGCGGCTTCGGGGACTACTCCAATTTCTACCGGGCCTTCCGGACGGAGTACCAGATCAGTCCCCGGGAATACGCTGCCCAGCTCAAGCAGACCCAGCCCCTGGCCGAGGACCTGGGCCGCGCCCTCCGGGAGCGGATGGAATCCTGAAACAATCTCCATAACGGGAAAAGCTGCCGCCGCAAGCCGGGTTTCGACCGGTTTGCAGTGGCAGCTTTCCCTTGCGTGAGGTTGGGAAGGTTATATGGTAAGAGGAAGGGAGAAAAAATCAGAGAATGTATCCAGCTGGTAATCGGCCTGAGAGGTATCCTGACGGATCCCGGAGCCCCGGAAGCCGATCACTGCCGCGCCGGCGGCCTTTCCCGCCTGGATCCCCACCGGAGAATCCTCGATGACGATGCATTCCTCCGGCGCCGCGCCGAGACGCCCCATGGCTTCACGGTAGGGTTCGGGGTCCGGCTTGCGTCTGCTGACCATATCGCCGCAGATCACCACGTCGAACAGATCCTCCAGCCGGAGCCTGCGAAGCCCCGCCGCAATCAGGTGGGAGCTGGTGGAGGTGACCAGAGCCAGGGCGACGCCCCTGCGGCGCAGCTCCGTTAAGACCGGAAGCAGATGGGGCATGGGGGACAGGCTGCCGTTTTCGTAGGTGTTTCCCAGGCTGGCCCGCAGGGCGCGGAATTCCTCCAGGGTCACCGGCCGGCAGGAACGCTTCAGAATCGCTTCCAGACGGCTCGGCTCGTTGACACCCAGAAGGGACCGCCGCTCTTCTTCCGACAGGGTGATGCCGTAATGGGCCAGAGCCTTTGCCAGATACCGGGCGTTGCTTTGCTCCGTGTCGGCGATCACACCGTCGAAATCAAACAGCGCGAACCGGATTTTCATTTTGCCAGCAATTCCCTTGCGGTCTTCTGGATTGCGGCAATGTCTTCCGGGGAAAGATCCGCGAAATCGCTGTTTTCCATGGAGCAGTTGGAATCCTGGACGTACATCATCTTGGTATCCTTCTGGGTGATGGAGTAGAACCAGCATTCCTTGGGCACGTTGTAAACCTTGCCCTGCTCCATGGGGGTCAGAACGATGTCTTTGAAGGCACCGTTTTCCCGCTGGGCGGTGATCAGGATTGCCTTTCCGGCGGCCAGAATAAACTGCTCATCGGTGGAATGATGCACTTCCAAATGGGCGATGCCGGAGATGTCGTTGTCGGGCTTCCAGTTTTTGATGCTGACCAGCCACTTGTCGTTCTTATAAACGCAGAGGATTCCCTGGGCGTTGTTTTCATACACATCGGGTTTTTTCATGATTTCAGCCTCCATAAATCAAAGTTCCGTTCTGCCGGCGATGGGCGTTCCGTAGCCGAAAGCCCCTTCCATGGCGCAGACCTTCGCGGCAAAGGCGGCGCCTTTTTCCATGGCGTCCCGCAAAGAACGGGTATTTTCTTCCACGGTGCCTTCCAGAAGTCTGCCGGATTCGGAAATATCCAGCAGATGGCACAGGAACGCCGCGAAGTAGCTGTCGCCCGCGCCCATGGTATCGATCACGTTATCGGCGTGGACAGCATTGGCAAAGGAGAAGCGGCCGTTATACAGCACATAGGAGCCGTCCTCACCGATGGTACCCAGGACCACGGGTACGCCGAAGGCCGCCACCTTCCGCATTTCCTCCTCCCGCCGCTGGGCGCTCAGGTGGGCGCAGGACAGCAGCGCCACCTGAATGTAGGGGCAGACCCTGGCCAGATATTCGTCTGTCCAGCGGACGGAGAAGTCGTAGGCAATGGGTACGCCGGTGGAAGCCAGCAGCGGCAGGTCCTCCTCGATATAGGAATTGAGATTGGTGTAGATCACCTGAAAGCCCTTGATATAGTCTAAGTCCTCCCGGGTAAAGGCAAAGGGCTTTTCCTTGGCGATGCCGCCCTTATTGCTGCCCAGGAACACCCGGTCGTTTCCCTTCAGCGTAACAAGGGCGAAGCCGTTCTCGCCCTCGAAGAGGCGGCAGCGGCTGTGATCAACGCCCAGCAGATCCAGCGTCCGCTGGTTGTAGGCGGCAACGGCGTCATTGCCAAATTTGCCCAGATAGGCCGCGCCGGTCCCGTTCAGGCGGGCATAGGCACAGGTGTTGACACACTGCCCGCCGGGGTACATCTTCCCCCGGGACAGGTATTTGTCACAGACGTTATCGCCGATGGCGATAATTCTGGCATCCTTCATGATTCATTACCCCTTCTGTTAAGGACGGTTTTCCCCGTCCGTTTTTCTGACAGCGCCGGTATTTATCAGTATTCGACCTTCCACATATAGCGGCGGGTGGGCAGGGGGTGTCTGCGGGCCTCGGCCAGGGCGTGGTTGTAGATGGGATAGACGTTGTTGAACAGAGAGTGGTTGAAGTAGTCCACCACGGAGGCGTCAATGACACTCAGACCCAGCTCCTTGGCGTCCAGCACCTCAATGCGCTTGGCATAGGTCTTCAGGAACTTCAGGCACCGCTCGTCCAGAGCCCGGGTGGAGCCCTCGGAAACCTGGATCACGAAGGGGCGGTTCACATCGGTGACCTCGAAGGGGCCGTGGAAGAATTCGCCGGTGTGAATGCTGCTGGAATCCAGCCACTGCATTTCCATGAAGATGCAGATGCTCTCCATGTAAGCCGCGCCGTAGCCCGCGCCGCTGCCCATGGTGTAGATGATGGAGTCGTCCTTGTACTCCTGGGCAAAGTCCAGGGCGCGCTTGGCCACATGCTTGCGGGCGCTGCGGATCACGGTGGTGATCATGCCCAGGCCGTCCATGAATTTGCCGTAGTTGTCATAGCCCGCGGTCTGGTTCAGCAGCTCCACGGCCACCAGCATGGCGCACATGGTTTTCTCACCGGCGTAGTCAATGTCACCGGCCAGATGGTCGGGAGAAGCGTCGAACTCATAGCAGACGATGTAATCGCCGTACTGGACGATCTCGGACTGCTCCAGCCAGGTCAGGATGATCACCGCGGCGCCCTTTTCCTTGCCCAGTCTGGCGGCGGCGATGGTCTCGGGGGTGTTGCCCTTGTGGCAGGCCAGGCAGATGATGGAGTTTTTGCCGAAGTCCCGGGGGGTGGCGTGAACAAACTCGTTGCTGCTGATCAAAGCACACTTGATATCGGCGGATTCCCTCTCCATAAAGGTCTTGGCGCTGTACAGGGCGCCCAGGGAGCCGCCGCAGCCCACATAATACAGGGACTTGACGCCGCCGTCTTCTTTCTTATCCGCCAGAATTTTGGAAATGATGCCCTGAATATCCTTTGCTTTGTATGCCATTGTACTGTCTCCTTTTTTTGTATAGTTTGATTTCCTTGAGAATGTATTATATTTTACGTGATAAGGATAATACAATGCAATACAATTGTCAATAGCCAAAAGAAGATTTTTACAAAATGCCAAATCCCAAGGCGCAAAAATGGTCACTTTGCCGAAACAGGCTGGGCGTCTGCCGGAATAAAATGAAATGGCCCTTGCAATTTTCGCTTTTCTTTTATATAATACAACAAGATTATGATGTGGAAAATGCGGATGCCGGGCCGGGCGGATGCGGTTTGAGGAGGATCGGCTTTGGAGAATCAGATAACACTAAACAATTCCAGCGCGGAGCCGCTGTACCGCCAGTTGGAATGCCTGCTGAAGGAAAAAATTGAAAACGGGTCCCTTTTGGCCGGCAGCAAGCTGCCCACGGAAAATGAGCTGGTGACGGCCTACCATGTCAGCCGGGTGACGGTGAGAAAGGCGCTGGATGCCCTTTCCCAGCAGGGATATCTGGAACGGCGCTCCGGAAAAGGTACATTCGTGGCGGGAAAAAAGCTTCAGAGGACGCTGGATGGCGTTACGAGTTTCTCCCAGATGTGCCGGGAGATGGGCTGCGTGCCCGGAGGAAAGACTGTCCGGCGCAGCATTGAGCTGGCCTCCGAGAAGGAGACCGGACTTCTGGGGCTTCCGGAGGATTCCCAGATCCTGGTTATGGAGCGGGTCCGCTACGCGGACGGGCAACCGGTGGTGCTGGAAGTGACCAAATTTACCGAGGATTTCCTGTTTCTGATGAATGAGGATCTGACGGACAGCTCTTTGTATGAACTGGTTGAAAAAAAGCGCGGCATTCGCTTCACCAAATCGGTGAAAACGGTGGACATTGTCTACGCCACCTCCCAGGAGGCAAGATTCCTGGGCATTTCCAAGGGATATCCGCTGCTTCGGATCGAGAGCGTGGCGGAGGATACCACGGGCGTCTACCGGCATCTTTCCAAGCAGCTGTGCATTGGAGATAAATTTAAGTTAAGAGTGTAACGGAAACACCGCGTCTGGAAGCTCCGGATGCGGTGTTGTTTTATCTTCAATTGTATTATAATGTATTTGACATGTTAAAAGCAACAAAAACGAGGGGAGGTTTTTTTGCACTATTCCGAATTTAATCGCCAGCAATTGACATTTAATGATTTGTTCATTATAATCCAATCGTAATACAAAGCAATACATTCTAATGCAACAAATACATCGTCTGGACATGCGGAAGGGTATTGCTTGTAAGGGAATATGTGCACGAATTCTCGCAATCACGGCTCCTGAAGGGGGAGACGGAGGAGCGTCATGAACTCCGTACGCGTCCGCTCAACAGGAAAATAAAAAAGTTTAGGAGGATTTTTATGTTCTGGATCGAACTCGCAATCTTGCTGGTCCTCATCGCCTGGGGCGTTCGTAAGGGCGGCGTATTCCTTACCCTTGCCGGCGGTATCGGCGCATTTATCTTCACATTTGTGTTTAAGGCTCCCATGTCGGATCCCCCTCTGACTGTTCTGCGGATCATTCTGGCGGTTGTCATTGCCGGCGGCGCCATGCAGGCTGCCGGCGGTATCGAGTACCTGGTAGCTCTTGCGGAAAAAATTCTGAGAAAGCACCCCAAGTCCATTACCATTCTGGCTCCGGTTGTCAGCTGGGTGTTCGTTTTCTGCTGCGGCACCGGCCACATTCTGTGGAGCCTGCTGCCCATCATCAATGAAATCGCCCTCGAGAACGGGATCCGTCCCGAGCGTCCCATCGCAGCCTCTGTCGTGTCAAGCCAGAACGCAGTCTGCGGAACCCCTCTGGCTGCCGCCACTGCCGCGCTGGTGGGCTTCCTGGAAGAAGCCGGCAGCGTTGACATGATCAAGGTCCTGATGGTCGTAATCCCCGCAACTCTGCTGGGCTCTCTGGCTTCCGGCCTGGTCATGATGAAGAAGGGCAAGGAGCTGGCAGATGATCCCGAGTTCCAGCGCCGCATTGCCGACGGCACTTTGGTCCTGAACAAGGCGCCCAAGTCCGAAATCGTGGATACTTCCAAGTACAGCAAGCAGTCCAAGCTCTCTGTGGTGTTCTTCCTGGTTGCCATGGTCCTGATCGTTCTTCTGGGTGTTGTCAAGCCCCTGCGTCCCGTTCTGAGCAACGGCAGCACTCTGGGCATGACCGATATCATTCAGATCTTCATGCTGATGGCTGCCGCGGCCATCTGCCTGGTTATGGATAAGAAGCCCGATGCCATTCTGGATATGCCCGTGTTCCGCTCCGGTGTCTTCGCAGCGGTTATTACGCTGGGCCTGTGCTGGATGGTGAACATCTTCATCGGCTCTCAGTCCGCGTTCCTCACCGAGACCGTTGCCCAGTTTACCAATAAGTATCCCTGGGTGTTCATCATCGCCTGCTACATTGTGGGCAATATCACCACTTCTCAGGGCTCCACCACCGCCATCGTCATTCCCCTGGGCCTGGCCCTGGGCATCAGCACCCCCGTCCTGCTGGCAGGCTGGGTTGTCATCGGTTCCCACTTCCTGATTCCCGCCGCCTCCGAGAGCCTCGCGGCCATCGCCTTCGATACCGCCGGCACTACGAAGATCGGTAAGTATGTTTTCAACACCAGCTATCTGCTGCCTTCTCTGGTCATGGCTGCCGTTGACTGCGCTGTTGCTTTCCTGCTGGCAAGCGTTATCATCTGATGAATCCTTAATTCCGGGGCGAGCTGCGCGATGTGGCGGGCTCGCCCCATTCAATTCCGGTTGATCCGAGAAATGAGGGGTAACCTTGAAATTTACACTGATGAGCTATCACTACCTCAGATATCCCATCCGAAAATACCTGGATAAAATGGAGCGTTCTGAACTGGACGGACTGGATATCTATTGCACCGGTCCGCAGCTGAATCCTTTTGACTATTCGCTGGGCGACCTGATTCAGCTGAACAGGGACATCCGGGACAGACACCTGACGCCGTATGTTCTGACCGCAGAAAACTGCGTGTATCCCGTGAACTTGGCGACCCCGGATTTACAGACCTGGGAATCCACCCAGCGGTATTATCAGCGGCTCATCGACACCGCGCAGTTTCTGGAGTGCCCGCACATTCAGATCTGTCCCGGCTCCGGATACTTTGACGAGGACCGGGTACCTGCCTGGAACCGGCAGGTGGAGGCGGTACAGAACCTTTGCGAATACGCCGGGAAAAAGGGCGTATCCATTTTCCTGGAAACCTGTAAGAAAACAACCACCAATCTGATTGTGACCAGCAAAGAGCTGAGACGGTTCCTGGATGATGTAGGTGCGGATAATCTGATCGCCCTCTCTGACACGGATCAGATGTCACAGGCCGGTGAACACATAAACGACTACTTCGACAATTTGGGGGACAAATACGGTTTTGTCCATTTCAGCGACCTGAATCATACCATTCCAGGCACCGGGGGGCTTCCCATGAAGGACTACTACGATACCCTGGTCAAGCGGGGGTATGACGGCTGGATCTCCTGCGAAATGTGCAGCCGTGACTACTTTGTGGATCCGGACCTGGCCACGGACGCGTATCTTGATTTCATCCGCAATGTACGCAACGCGTGATTTGGACCGGGACGAAAAAAGAAAGGAAGAATTGCTATGAAGCTCGCGCCGATGAGTTATCACTATCTGCGCTATCCCATTGAGAAATTTCTGGATAAAGTTGAGCGTTCGCCCTTTGACAGTATTGACCTGTATTGCTGCGCTCCACAACTCAATATGTTTGACTATCCGGTCAGCAGCCTGTTGGAGCTGGATAAGAGCATTCGCCGCCACAACCTGAAGGTCATGGCCATGACCCCGGAAAACTGTACCTATCCCGTGAATTTCTGCACCCAGAATCCTCTGACCCGGGAATCCAGCATCCGCTATTACCAGCGGGCGGTGGATACCGCTCAGTTCCTGGAGTGTCCGGCCATTCAGATCAGCACCGGCTTCGGCTATTTCGACAGCCCTCGGGAGGATGCATGGAATTACTGCCGGGACAGCGTGGGCACCCTGGCCGCCTATGCCCAGAGGAAGGGCGTCAAACTCCTGCTGGAAGAGCTGAAGGTCACCACCACCAATGTCCTCATCACCAGCCGGGATCTGGCGAAAATGATTGACGAAATCGGCTCCCCCGCCGTGGTGGGCATGGTGGATATGGACCAGATGACCTACGCCGGCGAGACCATTGACGACTACTTCGCCAACCTGGGGGACAAGCTGCAGCACATTCATTTCAACGACCGGGGCCATACGGTTCCCGGAGACGGGGATTTCCCCATGAAGCAGTATTACGATCAGATCGTGGCCCACGGCTATCAGGGGACCTGCTCCTTTGAGATCTGCGACCGCCGTTATTACTGCGATCCGGACAAGGCAATTGACGATACCGTGGCATGGCTGCGGGCCAACACGAAAGAGCTTGACTGACTGTCGTGTTTCCTGAAACGGCTATGTTGTTATTCATTTTAAAACGTAACGATTCAGCGTCAACAGAGAGTTTGACGGAAATAATCGTTTAGCGTACCAGCAGTATGTCCAACGCTGATACGCTCCCCCCTCTTTCATTGTGAGGAGCGCAGCGTTGTGGCGATCCGTTTTCTCTCTTCTGGGGAACGGGTACAAATTGTGATACGTTGCAAGAGGAGCGGATTGCCGCTCCGGTGTGTGCACTGGTTCGCAATGGCAGAGGGGGAAGCTGCCGCAATAAACGGTCATTGATAGGAGAAACATAGGCTGCGGCTGAATCGTTTTTTGATCGAAATGGTTTGATACATCCGTCTGTATATGGATTAGAGGAATGGATATGTGGATTCATGAAATGTTTGGGGTGCAAAAACCCATTATCGCGCTGCTGCATCTGGACGCGCTGCCCGGGGATCCGGGGTACTGCGGCAGCCTGAACGAAGTGCTGGACCACGCCTACGCGGATCTGACGGCGCTGCAGAACGGCGGCGTGGACGGGATCCTGTTCGCCAACGAGTTCAGCCTGCCCTATCAGCCGGTGGCGGATATCGCCACCATCTCCACCATGGCCTATCTCATCGGAAGCCTGAGGTCGGAGATCCGTTTGCCCTTCGGCGTGAACGTGGTCAAAAACCCCATCGCCACCATCGATCTGGGAGCGGCCACCGGGGCAAAGTTCGGCAGAAGCTGTTTCTCCGGCGCCTACATGGGGGAATACGGCCTGTATACCTCCAACAGCGGTGAGGCCGTGCGCCACCGGAAGGCTCTGGGGATCGAGGATTTTAAGCTTCTCTATAAAGTCAATCCCGAGGCCGACTCCTATCTGGTACAGCGGGACGTGAAGGTGGTGGCCAAATCCATCATGTTCGGCGGATTTGCCGACGGCCTGTGCGTTTCCGGAGCGGCGGCGGGAAGCGAGCCGGACAGCAGCATCCTGGCGGAGGTGTATTCCGTGGCGAAGCCCAGAAATGTTCCTGTCTTCTGCAACACCGGATGCCGTCACGAAAATGTCCGGGAAAAGCTGCAGCTGTGCGACGCGGTCTGCATGGGCACGGCCTTTAAAACCGACGGCTGCCTGACCGGGCGGGTGGAAGAGGCCAGAGTCAGGAGCTTTATGGACATCGTGGCCGGGATCCGGGCCGGTCTGTAAGAGGCGACGCCATGAAACAATATTTTGCAGGCATTGACATTGGGACCTTTGCCTCCAGAGGGATCCTTCTGGACGAAGACTTTCAGGTGGTGGGCGATGTCTCCACGCCCCATGGCATGGACAATCCTCAGCCCGGATGGTTTGAACACGACGCCGAGGAGGTCTGGTGGAAGGATCTGTGTATTCTTTCCCGCAAGCTGCTGGAAACCACTGGGATCCGGCCGGAGCAGATCGCCTGCGTCGGTGTCAGCGCCCTGGGAACGGACTGCCTCCCGGTGGACGGGGACTGCCGCCCCCTGCGGCCTGCCATCCTGTACGGCATCGACGCCAGAGCCGGGGAGGAGATCCAGTGGCTCACGGACTACTACGGCCCCGAACAGGTGCAGCAGCTGTTCGGCCACCCCATCTGTTCCGGTGACACGGCCACAAAGATCCTGTGGATCAAGAGGCATGAGCCTCAGGTATATGAAAAGACCAGCAAATTCCTCACGGGCAGCTCCTATCTGACGGCAAAGCTCACCGGAGAATATGTCATCGACCAATTCCTGGCCAAGGGATCCTTCCGGCCCCTGTACCGGGCGGACGGGGCGGTGAATGAGCAGACCTGCGCTCTGTACTGCCGCCCGGATCAGATCGCCGAGGCCGCGGTGTCCACCCGGGTGGTGGGGACGGTGACGGCCCAGGCAGCCCGGGAAACGGGCTTTGCCCCCGGTACTCCCGTCATCACCGGGACCGGAGACTCCACTTCCGAGGCCATCAGCGTGGGACTTGTGGAGCCGGGCACGGCCTTTTTCCAGTTTGGCTCCTCCATGTTCTACTACTACTGCGTGGACCGCTTTATGGATCACTATACTTCCCCGGAGGGAAACGGCTCCATCAAAGGCGGCAAGGACTTTACGGTCCCCGGCACCTTCTGCCTGGGGGACGGTACCAACGCGGCGGGAACGCTGACCCGTTGGGTGCGGGACACCCTGTACGCCCAGGAATACCGGGGGCAGCTTCAGGGCGGAGAGAACGCCTATGCGGTCATGGCCAGAGAAGCGGCGGCGGTGGCCCCGGGATGTGACGGGCTGATGATGCTTCCGTATATCTACGGAGAGCGAAGCCCCATCCAGGATCCCAAGGCCACGGGAATGCTCTTCGGCCTGAAGGGCAGCCATACCAGAGCCCATATCAACCGCGCCGCCCTGGAGGCCGTTGGGTTCTCCGTCTATCAGCATCTTTCCCTGTTTACGGAGATGGGAGTGCCGCCCAGATCCATCATCACCGCCGGCGGCGGGACCAAAAACCGGGTTTGGATGCAAATTATCTGCGATATGGCGGGGCTTCCCATCACCATTCCGGAGCCCTATCAATGCTCTGCCTATGGCGACGCCATGATGGCGGCTGTGGGATGCGGACGCCTGAGTGGCTTCCCGGAGCTGAGAAGCGCCCTGCCCAGGGGAACGGTGCTGCAGCCCAATATGGAAAACCACGCCCTGTACGCGGAAAAATATCCGGCATACCGCAGCCTGTATCTGCGGAACCGGGACCTGATGCACCAGTTTGCCCTGTAAAGAAAAGGAGAGGTATACCATGGTTATTGATACCCACGTCCGGCCTGCGCTCTACGGGCCCATCTGTGCCGACAAAGGGGTTTTTGAAAAGCGCTGCCGTGAGATGAACTATCATCTCATGTCGCCGGCGCCCATCGAGCTGCTGAAAAAGCAGTACGCCCTGGCGGATATTTCCCATGTGTTTCTGCTGCCGGAGGACTGCTCCGCGGAAACGCTTACGCCGTCCATCTCCAACGAAGACATTTTTTCCCTGACGGCGCTGGACCCGGAGCTGTTCTGGGGCTTTGCTTCCGTGGATCCCCGGAAGGAGACCGCGGCGGCGCAGCTTCGCAGAGCGTTTACGGAATACGGCCTTGTGGGCCTGTATCTCAATACCGCGAGACTCCATATGTTCCCCGATGACGAGAGGCTGACCCCCCTGTACGAGCTGTGTCGGGAGCTGGACAAGCCCATTGTCTTTCAGGCGGGCTTCTGTCTGGAAACAAACGCGCTGGCAAAATTCTGCAGGCCCATGGACTTTGAGCCTGTTGTGAACCGGTATCCCACGGTGAATATGTGCCTTGCCCATGTGGGCTGGCCCTGGGTGCAGGAAACGGCGGCGCTGCTGCTCAAGTACCCGAATCTGTATACGAACACGGCGCTGATGAGCTTCGACGGCCCCGGCCAGATATACAGGAAGGTATTCCTGGAGGATATGGGGGAGCTTTGGGTGGAACACAACATCGCCGATCAGGTGATGTTCGGCTCCGACAGCCCCAGAATTCGCCCCGTGCGGAGCAAGCGGGGCCTGGACAGCCTGAACTTCTCCCGGGAGACCCTGGAAAAAATCTATTGCCGGAACGCCCTGCGGTTCCTGAAAAAGGAGGGGTAATCATGAATTTCAGGCTCAGAGAGGTATCGGTCTGCGCGGACCGGGAATTTGAGATGATCAAAATCACCGACCAGGTCCGCTCCTATGTGGCCGAGTGCGGCATTGCCAACGGAATCGTCTATGTCATCACCGAGCATACCACCACCGGCATTACCGTCAATGAAAGCCTGCCCTGCGTGGAAAAAGACCTGATGGGAGTCCTGGACCGGCTGGCGCCGGAGGATTATCCCTATTTTCACAACCACTACCTGCCAAGCTACGGCACCATCGGCGGCAATACCCCCGGACACATCAAATCCATGCTCACCGGAAACCACTGTGTGTTCCCGGTGGTGGATGGTAAGATCAAGCTGGGGGCCGCGGCCGATATCTACTTCTGCGAGTACGACGGCATCAAAAACCGGAAGTACATGATTTATGTCATGGGGGAATGAACATGAAACGGACCATTGCGATGGCGGACAACTGCATTGATGTATATTACAAGCTGGACCGGTATTATCTCACCGGAAACAGCATCGATTTTGCCCTGAACTATAAGGATCTGGGCGGCGATGTGACGGAGATGACCATTCTGGGCAACGATGTGTTTGCGCTGGCTCTGGAGGAGCGCCTGAAGGAGCGGGGGATCCCCCTGCGGGTCCTGGGGCGTGTGGACCGTCCCACCGGCATGGCCACCATGGACATTGTGGACGGAGACAGGCGGCATCTGCACTTCGAGGGAAACGCAATGGAAGAGATCTCCCTGTCTGCTGAGGATCTGGAGTTTGTGAAGCAATTCGATATTGTCTATTCCGAGCGCTGGGCAAGGATGGACCGGTACATTGCCCAGCTGAAGCAGCCGGGGCAGATCTGGATCTACGATTTTTCCAAGCGGCTGGAGCTTCCCTCCAATGACACGCTGCTGCCCTACCTGGATTACGCGTTCTTCTCTTACGATGCCGACGACGATTACATCCGGAGCTTTCTGAAGAAAACAAAGGCCAAGGGCGCCGGGTGCGTGGTGGCCATGCTGGGCGAACACGGAAGTCTGGCCTACGACGGCAGTCGGTTCTATGCGCAGGAGGCCCAGAGGGTGCCTGTGGTCAACACCGTGGGAGCCGGGGACAGCTACATCGCGGGCTTTGCCTACGGCCTGAGCCTGGGCGAGGACATCCCCAGCTGTATGCGCCGGGGAAAGGAAAGAGCCACCAGAATCATTCAGCAGTTTAATCCCTATTTTTAAACCGATTGCAGGTATTTATGGAATGTGTATATCGGTTTTACGCGGCTGATGGATAAATTGGAATTTGTAGAGATGCGCTGCACCATACCTTCCCCCGGGGGGAAGGTGCCCCAGTGCGCACACTGGGGCGGATGAGGAACGGCGATCTGTTCCGAATCTGTATGCATTTCGTTAAAAAGGTACCATTGCGAATGGTAAGGTGTCGCCATTCCTCATCCACCGCTTCGCGGTCCCCCTTCCCCCCGGGGGAAGGTATTGTGCGGCCCTCATCCTTACAAACACCAATTTATCGGGCGGCTGAGCAAAGCCGATAGGCACATTATTGAATATCGGCATAACGGAAGACGACGCGAAATCCTCTGTCCTTCGCCAGTTGCGGACAGAGGAGGGATTCTTTACAAAGGAGCTGTTGCCATATGAAGCTTTCTCAGCTTTGCTGCGCGAATTACCATTATAAACGCTATTCCCTGGAATACTTCCTGGATTCCGCCCAACGGCTGGGCTTTTCCTCCATCGAGCTGTGGGCCTCCGGACCGCATATGCATCTGGAGGATTTCGACGCTTCCCGGCTGGCTCAGCTGAAGCGGTCCATTCGGGATCACAATCTGAAGCTTGCCTGCTTCACCCCTGAGCAGTGTGTCTACGCCATCAGCGTATCCCACCCCGATCAGGTTTACCGGGACCGGACGGTGGATTTCTTCAACCGTCACATAGAGGCGTCCGTTGCGCTGGACTGTGACCGGATGGTGGTCTCCACCGGGTTTGCGTATCTGGATGTGGATCCGGAGGATGCCTTCGGCTGGTGTGTGGAGTCCCTGCAGAAAATTGCCCGAAAGGCGGAAGCCGAAGGTGTCATCCTGGCTCTGGAGCCCTTTACAAAGTACACCACCCATATCTGCAATGAGGCAAGCCAGCTGGTCCGCCTGATCAAGGAGGTGGGCAGCCCGAATCTGATGGGTCTTGCCGACAGCGATGTGATTGCCACCACCAATGTGGATACCTTTGACAGCTTCTGTACCATACTGGGCAGGGAGCGACTGGGCCATGTTCACTTTTTGGACGGCAATCCGGGCGGGCATCTGGTTCCCGGAGACGGCAATCTGGATATGGACGGGATTTTGAATACCTTGAAGCGAATGGATTATACCGGCTACCTGGGTCTGGAGGTGCTGGACCGGCGCTACGTCATGGATCCGGAAACCGCAATGCGCCGGTCTATGGAATGGTACGCCGAAAGAATCTGAACGGCACCGCCATAGGCACAGGGCTTGTTCCTTCCGTCCGAAAAACAATAGCGGGGAGAGCCAAGAGGCTCTCCCCGTATTTTATCGGATTTTTGTGCCGTCCAGTACGGCCTCCGTCAGGTGGTCGCCCTGGTAGCGCAGGGTCAGCAGGAAGAAGGGGGCGTCCTGCCACAGAAGGTCCAGGAAGATCCGGTCCCCTTCCCATTTGGGCAGCTGGTCCAGGAAATCCCGGCTCACCCACTGCAGGTCCCCCTCGTCGCACTCCCGCAGGGTCCCCTCAAAGCCGTCGGCGGTGAACAGGTACATGTACTCCCCTTCCCAGCAGTCGCTGAGGAAGGTCACCACCCCCCGGCAGCGCCAGCTGGTGAGGGTCAGGCCCGTCTCCTCCTTTGCTTCCCGCAGGAGGCATTCGTCGGGACTCTCCCCCGGCTCAAATTTGCCGCCGATGCCGACCCATTTGTCCTTGTTGACATCGTTTTTCTTCTTCACCCGGTGGAGCATCAGCACATCGTTCCCCTGGGTTACATAACACAGCGTTGATAGAATCATGACTCTTTTTTCTTCTGCATCAGGCGGATGGCGTGGTGCAGGTTTTCCACCATGACCTCCTGGTGTCCGTCTTCCTTCTCGCCGTCCAGGGTCCAGGGCATGTCGGGATTGGCGAAGATTTTCACGGTTCGGGCGCTGCGGAAGGTGATCATTTCGCAGTTGTACTTCTGGCTCTGGACCGCCCGGATACACTCGCCGATCTCCTCCAGGTTCCGGGCTGCCCGGACCAGCAGAATCTCAAACAGCCCGTCGCCCATGTCCACCTGCCTGGGGTCCAGGGTCAGAATGCCGCCGATGGAGGTGGAATTGCAGATGGCTCCGAAGAGGAAGTCGTCCTCCACCACTTCCCCGTCGATCTCCATGCGGATATGCTCGTTGCGGATCTGGGACAGCTCGGAGATGCCTCCCAGCACATAGGCGGTGTGGCCCAGGGCGTTCTTGATGTTCTGGGGAACCACGTAGCTGGACTTGGTGAAGGCGCCGAAGGAGGCCACGTAGGAGAAGTACCGCTGGCCGAACCGGCCCACGTCATAGGCCACCGGCTCTCCCTCCACGATGTCCCGGGCGGCCTGGAGCAGATTTCCCGACAGCTTCAGGCTGGAGGCAAAATCGTTGGTGGTTCCCGCGGGGATATAGCCGATGGGGGTCGTGGAGCCAGCCCTCAGCACACCGGTGATGACCTCGTTGAGGGTGCCGTCGCCGCCGCAGCAGACCACCAGATCCATGCTGTTGGCCCACCGCTGAGCCTCCACGGAGGCGTCTCCCTGGCCCGTTGTCATGTGGGTCACGACCTCGTATCCCGCCTGGGAGAACAGCAGCAGAATCTCGGACAGGGCCTTGTTGGCCTTTTTCTGCCCGGCAAAGGGGTTCATGATAAACAGCATCTTTTTCATTGGAATTCATCCTCTGCTTTTCGGTCATTTTTTATCTATTTCCTTTATTATATCACCCGGGAGGAAATTGGCAAGCGCTTTACGGAGCTTTTACAGATTGGCTGTGGAAAGTTTACGATTTCTTAACATCCCGAAAATGGTTGCTTTCCGGGGCAGGGAATGGTATAGTGGGGAAAAAAGAAAGGACTGATAGTATGCTGGAATTTTTGCTCGCGCTGGTGCTTCTGTGGATCCTGGCCCTCCGGTGCCGCCGGAACCGGCCGGGACTGGCGGATCTGCGGAACTGGTCCTACGCCCACCGGGGACTCCACGGACCGGGAGTTCCGGAGAACAGCATGGTTGCCTTCCGGGCCGCCCTGGATGGGGGCTTCGGGGTGGAGCTGGATGTCCATCTGCTGAAGGACGGCAACCTGGCGGTGATGCATGACTCCCTGCTGAACCGGACCACGGGCCAGGCCGGACGGATGGAGGATCTGACCACGGAGGATCTGAAGCACTATTTCCTGGAGGGCACCGCCGAGACCATCCCGGAATTTGCGGAGGTGCTGGCCCTCTTTGGGGGAAGGGCCCCGCTGATCATCGAGCTGAAGAGCGCCGACGGCAACCACGCCGCCCTGACGGAGGCCGCCTGCAAGCTGCTGGAGGGCTATCCCGGACCCTTCTGCATGGAGTCCTTCGACCCCAAGTGCGTGGCCTGGCTCCGGAAGAACCGGCCCGACATCATCCGGGGACAGCTGGCGGAGAATTTCTTCCGCAGCCGCAATGACCTGCCGGACCACCTGAAGTTCCTGGCCACCAACCTGCTGTTCAATTTCCTGACGGTGCCGGATTTCATCGCCTACAAGTTTGCCGACAGGAACACCACCCCCAGCACGGTGCTGTGCCGGAAGCTGTGGGGGGCCCAGGGGGTCAGCTGGACCCTGCGGACCCGGGAGGAATACGATACCGCCGTCAGCGAAGGCTGGCTGCCCATTTTCGAGGGTTTCCTGCCGGATAAGCCCCGGCTCCCGGAAGGGGAGGAATAAAAGAGAATGTGCATATCGGTTTACTCAGTAGCCCGATAAATTGGAATTTGTAAGGATGAGTGCCGCGCAATGCCTTCCCCCGGGGGGAAGGGGGACCGCGAAGCGGTGGATGAGGAATGGCGACACCTTACCATTTGCAATGCGGTCAATTCAAACGGTACAGACTTCCCCAGTGTACCTTTTTAACGAAATGCATACAGATTCGGAACATATCGCCGTTCCTCATCCGCCCCAGTGTGCGCACTGGGGCACCTTCCCCCCGGGGGAAGGTATCTCGTATCTTATATCTCGGTTCCCTGCGCCTTCGGCGACGGGCGACCGCAAGGGTGGTGCGCCGCGCAGCGAATCATAAATCTCAATGATTGCCGGTGGCAATCATGCCATAATTTATGCCCCTACGCGGGGACGCCCGTTATTAAGTTACACATAAATTCCGGTATGGCGGGGGCTGTGGCTGACAGCTTTGGCTGGGGTGGGTCCGTGATTTCTTCCGGCGGGGGCGGGCTTTGACAGGATTTTTCCCCCGGGGGTGGTATACTGGTGCCGTGGTCTCCGGAGGGGAAATTTCCCCTTTTCTCCGCCGCCGTTTCGTGCTATCATGGTTTCAAAAAGGAGGCGGCACAGTGGACGACCTGTACTATATGGATCTTGCCCTGGAGCTGGCCAGGGAGGCCTTTGACCGGGGAGAGGTCCCCGTGGGCTGCGTCATCGTCCGGGGGGACCAGGTGGTGGGCCGGGGCAGCAACCGGCGGGAGGGGGACAAGTCTGCCCTTGCTCACGCGGAGCTGGAGGCCATCGGCCAGGCCTGCCGGACCCTGGGAGGCTGGCGGCTGTGGGAATGCACGCTGTATGTGACTCTGGAGCCCTGCCCCATGTGCGCCGGCGCCATCCTCAACGCCCGGATCCCCCGGGTGGTCTACGGGGCCTCCGACCCCAAGTGCGGCGCGGTGGGCTCCGTGTGCAGCCTGTTTGACATGCGCTTCAACCACCATCCCCAGGTGGAGGCGGGGGTCCGGGAGGCCGAAGCCGCCGCCCTGCTGACGTCCTTTTTCCAAAAGCTGCGCCTGGAGCTGCGGACAAGACCCAAGTGGAAGCCCAAATGAACGCCACTGGACACGTTTCGAAAAGGGGGATGTGGGATTGGATCAGCGGCATCAGGCCCTTCGGGTGGGCCTTTCGGCCATCCTCTGCGCGCTGGTGTTCCGGCTTTTTTCCATGGGGATCCCGGAAAAGGTGGTCTCCTGGCTGACACAGCCCGATACCGCGGCCTTTCTGACATATCTGGAAACCGGACGGAATGTCCGGTTTTCGCCGTCTTTGGAGGCGTTTTCGCCGGATTTCGTGGAATCTCCCCCGGCATCGGCGCCGGAACCCACCCAGGCGGCCCTTCCGTCCTTTTCCGATCCGGAGTCGGTGGAGATTTACAATGCCAGCGCCAAGCAGCCGGATATGGCCGCGCTGCTGGCCAAGCCCCTGACCTGGCAGCTGCGGGGGGAGGAGCCGACGGTGCTGATCCTGCACACCCACACCACGGAAAGCTATACCAAGACCGGGCAGGACTACCGGGAGACCGCCTCCTGGCGGACTCTGGCCGAGGACTACAACATGCTCTCCGTGGGGCAGCTGGTGGTAGAGGTTCTGGCAGAGTACGGCATCACCGCCCTCCAGGACCGGAGCCTCCATGACTACCCCTCCTACAACGGCTCCTACACCGACGCCCGGAAGTCCATCCGGGAATATCTGGAGGAATACCCCTCCATCGCCCTGGTGCTGGACCTGCACCGGGACGCCTCGGAGGGCGCCGGTGGGCAGCTGCGCACCGTGGCCAGCGTGGAGGGGCAGACCGCTGCCCAGCTGATGCTGGTGCTGGGGACGAATCATGAGGATTATGAGGAAAATCTGAGTCTGGCCCTGAAGCTCCACGCCCAGCTGGAAAGCCAGTGCCCCGGCATCACCCGGCCGCTGCAGCTCCGGGCTGCCCGGTTCAACCAGGACCTGAGTCCCGGGGCGCTGCTGGTGGAGGTGGGAGCCGCGGGGAATACCCATGCCGAAGCCCTGCTGGCGGCCCGGGAGCTGGCGAAGGCCGTGGCTGCCCTGGCGGAGGGAACGCAGTAACGACAACCCCCCGGCCCTGAGAGGATCAGAGCCGGGGGTTTGTCTGCCGGAAGGTATTGCGGGGCGGTATCAGGCCTTGGGGAACGCTTCCATCAGGGTCTGGAAGACGGGGAGGCTTCTCTGGATCAGGTCGTAGCTGACGCAGTAGCAGATCCGGAAATAACCGGGGCAGCCGAAGCCGTCGCCGGGGACTACCAGCAGGTCCTTCTGCTTGGCAAGCTCCGAGAACCGGTTGGCGTCGCCGCCGGGGGCCTTGATGAACAGGTAGAAGGCGCCGTCGGGCTTGGCCATTTCGTAGCCCATGGCCGTCAGTCCCTCGTAAAGGGCCCGGCGGTTGCGGTCGTAGCTTTGAAGATCCGGCCGCAGACCGGCGCACCGGGCGATGACCTTCTGCCACAGGCTGGGGGCGCAGACGTGGCCGCAGGCCCGGGCCGCTCCCGCCACGGCTGCATAGAGCCGCTGGCTGTCGGTGGCCTCCCGGGACACATAAATATAGCCGATCCGTTCGCCGGGGAGGGACAGGGACTTGGAATAGGAGTAGCAGATGATGGTGTCCGGGTAGATCTGGGGGATGAAGGGCACCTCCACTCCGTAGGCCAGCTCCCGGTAGGGCTCGTCGGAGATCAGGTAAATGGGGTGTCCGTATTGGGCGGCCTTTTCTTTGAGAAGACTGCCCAGAGCCGTCAGGGTCTGCCGGGTGTAGACCACGCCGGAGGGGTTATTGGGAGAGTTGATGAGGATGGCCTGGGTGTGGGGACCGATCATTTCCTTCACGGCCTCCAGGTCGATCTGGAAGGAGGGCACGTCGGGGGGCACCACCCGGAAGGTCAGCCCCGCCTCCTGGGCGAAGGGCTTGTACTCCGGAAAATAGGGGGCCACCGCCAGCAGCTCCCCGCCGGGCACCGCCAGAGCCCGGAACACTGCCACCAGCTCCGGCGCGGCGCCGCAGCCCAGGAAGAAATCCTCCGGGGCGGTTTCGGCTCCGTACCGGGCATTCAGGTCATCGGAAATGGCCTTCCGGGCGGCGTAGTCGCCTACGGCGGAGGTGTAGCCGTGGACCAGCAGGGAGTCGGTGTCCGCCAGGATGTCCCGGACGGCCTGGTTCACCTCCGGCGGCGAAGGGATGGAGGGGTTGCCCAGGGAATAGTCGTAGACGTTCTCCCGGCCCACCAGGGCTGCGCGCTGGCAGCCGTATTCAAACAGGTCCCGGATGCAGGAGCGGTTGGCTCCCAGTGCGTAGGCGTTTTCACTCAGCATGTGGATTCCTCCGTTTTTTTCAGGGGTGTTCGTACAGCGGACGGAGGGGGTCATAGCCCTGGGGCCGGTAGGTCACGGAGCCGATGGCCTTTCCCTCGATGCCGTACTTGGGATTGTAGCCGAACAGGTTTACATAACGATCAAGATCGTCCTTTTCCTTTTCCATTTCCTCCATGACGGCCAGGGTGGCGATGACATCGTCCACCGCCCGGTGGGAGTTGACCACCTTGCCGGAGAGGCCGTACTGCTCGATGGCGCTGCACAGCCGGTGGGGGTAGCTGTGGCGGTCCCGGTAGACGGTGAGCAGATCCAGCTTGTCCTTGCCCTTGAGAATGGCGGGGTCCCCGTCCCGCAGCAGCATGTAGAACAGGAAGCTCAGGTCGAAGTGGGCGTTGTAGGCCAGCAGCAGGGTGTTGCCCCGGATCAGCTCCGCGATGTCCCGGCAGACCCGGGTCTTGGGCAGCCCCCGCTCCCGCAGGTCCTGGGTGGAAATGCCGGTGAGCTGCTGGATCTTGGGAGGTACGAAGCCTCCAGGGGATAGGGCAACCAGTTCGTCGTACTCCCGGACAATGGCCGGGCCTGCCGCTCCCCGCTCCACAGCCACGGCGGCAAACTCGATGATCTCGTCCCGGCTGTACTGCAGGCCGGTGGTCTCCGTGTCGAAAAGCACCAGGCGGTCGTATTGGGAAAACAGCTTTTCCAGATTGGGCATATGTCTATCTCCTGTCTGTATGTGGTATCCCGGGGGAGGGTCTTTGGGGCGCGGCCGGAAACAAGCATTGTGCTTGCCGGCTTTGATCAGAAAAGCAATCAATTGGAATTTGACGTTCGAAAAAGCGCACCAAAAAGGGAGTGTCATTGCGAACCAGTCCGCAGACTGGTGTGGCAATCCCCCCAAGGTTTTAGACCGGTTCCGTGGACGGGACGCAATACCTTCCCCCGGGGGGAAGGGGGACCGCGAAGCGGTGGATGAGGAATGGCGACACCTTACCATTCGCAATGCAGTTAATTTTAACGGTACAGACTTTTCCAATGTACCTTTTTAACGAAATGAATACAAATTCGGAACAGATCGCCGTTCCTCATCCGCCCCAGTGTGCGCACTGGGGCACCTTCCCCCCGGGGGAAGGTATTGCGTTGCGGAATCCTTACAAACACCAATTTATCGGGCAGCTGTGTAAAACCGGTATGCACAACAATCCTTTATGGAAGACCTTGCGGCGATGGGAATTCTGAAGCGGATGACGGGAAATTCAGCCTCGTCCGGCCAGGGCCATGGCCCGCTGGACCTTGCTGGCGTGTTCCGGCTCCAGGCGGAACCGCAGGGCCAGGCCGTGGGCGAAGGCCACCGCCGCCAGCTCGCTGCCGGACTTCAGCTCCACCTCCACCTCGGCGAAGGGCTGCTCCCGGCCGCCTCCCAGCAGGCTTCCCTGGTCCAGGGCCAGCTCCAGAACGCAGCCCGGACGCTTCAGGGTGGCCGCCAGCCGGGTGAACCGGGCGGCGCAGACCTGGGATACTCCGGCTTCGGTCAGCCGGGCCAATTCTTCAGGGGCTCCAAGTTTACATAATTCCGGAACCGCCGCTTCGATGGAGTCTGTTTCCGTCTCCCACTCCCCCCGGCTGCCGTCGGGCCTGGGGGTCTTCACGGTGCAGACGGCCCTGCCGTTTTCCAGCCGCCGCCGCAGGGTCCAGCGCCGCCGGGACAGGTCGGCGTTGGGGGTGTCGTAGTAAGCGGTTTCCATGGTGATGGTGACAAACCCGGAAAATTTCTCCCGGATGGCGGCCAGGGTCTCCCCGTCGGCCCGGTATTTCAGTTCAAATTCCCTGCCCATAAGCTTACCTCTTTTCAGGGATGAGGGTCGTGGAACGCAAAATGACAGCCCCCCGCCGGGGCGGGACGCGGCCGAAAATGAGCGTTTTCCATTTTTCTTTCCCCCCATTATACACCTCCCGGGGCCGGGATGCAAGAATCTTTCCGGCCATTGCGATTACGACGGAATATTTTTCTCCGGCGTGATAGGATTTTGCTATCTTCAAAGGAAAGGCGTGGTGTACGAATGATGGTATCCATGGAAACGTACTTGCGGCGGGGACGGCGGAGTTTACAGCGGCTGATGCTGGATCCCAGGGTGCGCTCCGGGGGGATGATCCTGGCCTACCTGGCGGGAGGCTTCCTGCTCAGCGCCGCGGGACTGCTGGAGTATCCCCAGCCCCTGGCCATGGGACTGATCTGCGCGGCCAGCGGCTGGCGGGCGGCGCTGCTGTGCCTGGGGGCCATGGCGGGCTATCCCACCTTCTGGGGCTCCGCGGGAAACCAGGGCATCGTCTGGGCGGCGTCGGGAGGGCTGCTGGCGGTGATGCTGGGGCGGCGGGAGGAGGTGAAGGCCCAGCAGCCGCTGATGGTCCCTGCCATTGCCGCGGCCCTGACGGCGGTGACGGGACTTTCCTTCCAGGTGTTTCTGGAGGACGGCACCCCGGTGGTGATCTTCTTCCTGCGGATCCTTCTGGCGCTGCTTTCGTCGCTGCTGTTTACCCAGGCCTACGGCTGCCGGGACGCCGTCACCGACTGGCTGATTGGGGGCGTGGGGGTTCTGGCCCTGGCCCGGGTCTGTCCCCTGCCCTGGCTGGGGCTGGGATATGTGGCGGCGGGGGTGATGACGGTCAGCGGCGCCTTTCCCGCGGCGGCCCTGGCGGGGTTGGGGCTGGATCTGGCCCGGGTCACGGCGGTGCCCATGACGGCGGTGCTGTCCATGGCCTGGTTTATCCGGCTGGCGCCGCTGGAGCATAAGTGGCAGTACTACGCCGCTCCGGGGGCGGCGTGTCTGGCGGTGATGGGACTGTGCCGGGTGTGGGATCCGGCCACCCTGCCGGGACTGTTTCTGGGAGGCGCCCTGGGGGCCCTGCTGCCGCCCAGGCCGGAGCTGGCCCCCCGCCGGGGAGAGACGGGACTGGCCCAGGTGCGGCTGGAGCTGGGGGCGGAGGTGCTGGGGACCACCCAGCGGCTGCTGATGGAAATGGAGCCGCCGCCCATTGACCGCCAGGCGCTGCTGGACAAGGCCCGGGACAGAGCCTGCTCCGGCTGCTCCGCCCGGAAGGTCTGCGCGGAGCGAAATGCCCTGACGGCGGAGCTGCTGGAGCATCCGCTGGATGCCCGGTGCCGCAAGCCAGGACGGCTGGTGCCGGAGCTGCGCCGGGCCCAGGACCAGCTCCGGAGCCTGAAGGCCCAGCGGGTCCGGCAGGGGGAATGCCGGGCGGCCCTGGTCCAGCAGTACCGGTTTCTGGGGGATTTCCTCCGGAGCCTGGCGGACCGTCTGCCCCGCCGGGGGGAGCGGCCCCAGGTCTGCTTTCGGGTGGAGGTCTCCGCCCGGTCCCGGGGAAAGGAGCGGGCCAACGGCGATCAGTGCCTGGCCTTCGCGGGACCGGGCTGCGGCTACTTTGTTCTGCTGTGTGACGGTATGGGCACCGGCCTGGGGGCTGCCCAGGATGGGCATACCGCCGCTGCTCTGCTGCGGCAGATGCTGACGGCGGGGTTTCCGCCGGAACATGCCCTGGAAAGTCTCAACAGCCTGCTGGCCCTCCGGGGCGGGGCCGGAGCGGTGACGGTGGACCTGGCCCAGCTTCAGCTGGACACGGGGCTGGCCCGGATCTACAAGTGGGGAGCCGCTCCCTCCTGGGTGCTCCGCCGGAGCGGGGCAGAAAAAATCGGGACAGCCGCTCCACCGCCGGGGATCTCCGTTGCGGAGCTCCGGGAAAAGGTGGAGAAGCTGTCCCTGCGTCGGGGGGAGGTGCTGATTTTGCTCAGCGACGGCGTGGACGGAGAGGATGCCCTGCGCCTGTCTGATCTGACTCCGGACGCGCCGCCTGGGGAGTTGGCGGCGAAGATTCTGGAGAGGGGCTGTGGGAACGGAGAAGATGATGCTACGGCAGCGGTCATTCGCCTCCGCCCCACCGGCCTGGCACCATCATAGCATGTCTTTCCCGCAGATTGTGTCGAAACACAAGATGTGGGATGAGAAATTGGAGAAAAATCACAAGATGTAGGAAAACCGGAGCGCAATACCTTCCCCCGGGGGGAAGGTGCCCCAGTTCGCTTTCCTGGGGCGGATGAGGAACGGCGATATGTTCCATATTTGTATGTATTTCGTTAAAAAGGTACATTGGGAAAGTCTGTACCGTTTGAATTGACTGCGTTGAGAATGGGAAGGTGTCGCCATTCCTCATCCACCGCTTCGCGGTCCCCCTTCCCCCCGGGGGAAGGTATTGTTAGCGGATGCGTGGTACGGCGGGGCGGTGAAGGGGGGAAGGCCGCGAAAACCGGGTCCCGCTTCGGGGACCCGGTAAGAGATGGTTTTCAGTTTTCCACAACGCCGCCTTCCACCACCAGGGCGTCGGGATCGGCGGCTTCCCCGTAGACGGGAGCCAGGGTCTCAGCGTAGTCGGCGTGGAAGAAGTTCTCGGCGCCCAGAGCTTCAATCTCGGCATTGATCCACTCCAGCAGGGTGGTGTTGCCCTTCTGCACGGCGGGGGCGATGGTGTCCGCGTTGCCCAGGGCGTCAATGCCCACGGTGAAGCCGGGATTGGACAGGGCCCAGGCCAGGACCTCGGTGTTGTCCGTGGAGAAGGCGTCGCCACGGCCGTCCAGCAGGGCGTTGTAGGCGTCGGCGTACTCGTCGTACTTCTGCAGCGTCACGTCGGGATGGTTCTTCTCAAAGTAGGTCTCGGCGGTGGTGCCCTTGACCACGATCAGGGTCTTCCCTGCCAGGTCCTCCACGCTGGTGACCACGGCGCTGTCGGGAGATACCACGCCCAGCATGACCTTCATATAGGGCAGGGCGAAGTCCACCTGTTTGGCCCGCTCCTCCGTCACGGTGAAGTTGGCCAGGATCAGGTCCACCTTGCCGGTGGCCGCGTATTCCACCCGGCTGGCGGGATCCGTGGAGACGAACTCCGCCTCCACACCCAGATCCTTGGCGATGCGCTGGGCGAAGTATACGTCGTAGCCCTGGTATTCGCCGTTTTCATCCACATAGCCGAAGGGGGCCTTGTCGCTGAAAACGCCGATGATGATCTTTCCGCTCTGCTTGATTTCGTCCAGGGTCCGGAAGGAGGCGGCGGCGCCGGCAGAGGTGCCTTCCGTCTTTCCGCCGCAGCCTGCCAGGGCTCCCAGAGCCAGAAGGGCGGCTGCCGCCAGGGCGGTCAGTTTCAGAATAAACGGACGCTTTTTCATAATGATTCCTTCTTTCCGGAATATGCCTTTCCGCCTGTCAGGGACGGCGGTTTTCGTAGGTAAAGGTTTGCAGAAAATCCCTGGCCCGCTGGGTCCGGGGGTTGGTGAAGAAAATTTCGGGAGGGGACTGCTCCACGATGACGCCCCCGTCCAGGAACACCACCCGGTCGGCAATGGCCCGGGCGAAGCGCATTTCGTGGGTGACGATGACCATGGTCATGCCCTGCCGGGCCAGCTCCAGCATCACGTCCAGCACCTCCCGGACCATCTCCGGGTCCAGAGCCGCCGTCACCTCGTCAAAGAGCATGACCTCGGGGTTCATGCACAGGGCCCGGACGATGGCTACCCGCTGCTTCTGGCCGCCGGACAGCTCCCGGGGGTAGGCGTTTCGCTTTTCCCACAGGCCCACCCGCTCCAGAAGCCGCTGGGCATCGGCCTCAGCCTCGGCTTTGGGGCGCTTCAGGACCTTCCGGGGGGCCAGAGTCACGTTGTCCAGAATGGTTTTGTGGGGGAACAGGTCATAGCTCTGGAAGACCATGCCGATCTTCTGCCGCTGGCGGGTGATGTTCCGGTCGCCGGCGCTGATGGGCTCCCCGTCCAGGAGGATGGTTCCGGCGGTGGGCGTCTCCAGGCCGTTCATGCACCGCAGCAGGGTGCTTTTTCCGCAGCCGGAGGGGCCCAGGACCACCACCACCTCGCCCTGCCGGACCGAAAGGTCAATGCCGTTCAGGACGGTGTCCTCCCCGAATTTTTTGATCAGGCCGGAGACCTGAAGCTGAATGGTTTCTTCCATTGTCCGTTACCTCCACCGCTGTTCCAATTTTTTTGCCAGGCTGGATATGGGCCAGCAGGCCAGAAAATACAGGAGAAAGATCACGCCGTACACCCACAGCGCGGCGGTGGGGTAGTCGAACCGGTTGGCGTCGATGATCTGTTTGCCCACCTTCAGCACCTCCGTGATGCCGATGAGCACCACCAGGCTGGTGGTCTTGATCATGCGGGTGGTCAGATTGATGGTCAGGGGCACCAGACGCCGCAGGGTCTGGGGGAGGATGACCCACAAAAAGGTCTGCCCCCTGTTCATGCCCAGGGCGGCGGCGCTGTCGTACTGGTGGGCGGGGATGCTCACCAGCGCCCCCCGGACCAGGTCGCCCATCTCCGCAGTGCCCCAGAGGGTGAATACGATCACGGCGCTGAGCTCCGCGGACAGGTTCCAGCCGAAGGCCCGGGTCACGCCGAAGTAGGCGATGAACAGCAGCACCAGCTGGGGCATAATGCGGATGCACTCCAGGTACACCCGGCCCAGGGCCCGGGAGAGGGGATTTTTCAGAGTCAGAAACATGCCGAACAGAATGCCCAGGGGGATGGACAGGACCACGGATACCAGGCTGATGCGCATGGTGACCCACAGGCCCTCCAGCAGCCGCAGGAAATTCTTTCCCATGAACAGCACGTTAATTCCCGAACCGGCCATAGCGCAGCCTCCTTTCCAGAACCGACGCCGCGACGGACACCGGCAGCAGCAGGATCAGATAGGCGATGACCAGCATCAGCAGCGCCTCGTCGGTTTCGTAGTACAGTCCGATCAGATCCTTGGTCACGTACATCAGGTCCGCCAGGGCAATGCCGCTGACCACGGAGGTCTCCTTGATGAGGAAGATCATGTTGGCGCAGATGCCCGGCACGGACACCGCCAGGGCCTGAGGAAGAATGACCTCCTGCATGGTCAGCAGCTTTCCCATGCCCAGGCTCTGGGCGGATTCGATCTGACTTTTTTCAATGGATTCCAGGCCGCTGCGCAGAGCCTCGGCCATATAGCTGCCTCCCAGGAAAGCCAGGCCCACAATGGCGCAGCTTTCCGCGCTGAGAACGATCCCCAGCTTGGGGAGGCCGAAGTACAGGAAAAACAGCTGCACCAGCAGAGGGGTGTTCCGGCTGAGCTCGATGTAGCAGGCGGCGATCCGGTTCAGCACCGGTACCCGGTAATAGCGGATGACGGCGCAGATCATGCCCACCGCCAGGGACAGCAGAATCCCCCAGAAGGCGATAGTCACGGTGAGCTTCGCCGCGTCCACATACCAGGGCAGGTATTTCGCCATGAATTCCCAGTTCAGTCCGAACAGAGATGACTGGTGCATGATGTTCCTTCCTTTCTTGCGGAGTGATCAGGAGCGTTTGTCGGTTTTGGCCGCCAGGCGGGTGCCCACGCTCTGGAAAATCTGTACCAGCAGGATCAGAAGGATGACTGCCGCCAGCATGATCAGGTATTTGTACCGGTAATAGCCGTAGTTGATGGCGATCTTACCCAGACCGCCGCCGCCGATGATGCCGCTCATGGCGCTGTAGCCCAGAATGGTGGTGATGGCGATGGTGGCGTTGGAGATCAGGGAGGGGACGCTCTCCGGGATCATCACCTTGACGATGATCTGCAGAGGGGAGGCGCCCATGCTCTGGGCCATTTCCACCAGGTTGGGGTTGACCTCCCGGAGGCTGCTCTCAGCCAGCCGGGCCACAAAGGGGAAGGCGGCGATGACCAGAGGCACCACCGAGGCGGCGGTGCCCACCACCGTGCCCACGATCAGCCGGGTCAGGGGGAACACCAGGATCATCAGGATCAGGAAGGGAACGGAGCGCAGCAGGTTGATCACCACGTTGAGGACCTTCATCACCCATCCGGGCAGGGGCAGGACGCCGTCCTTCTCCCCCACCACCAGCAGCACCCCCAGGGGCAGTCCCAGGACGATGGCGAAGGCGGTGGACAGCAGGGTCACGTACACCGTCTCCCAGATGGCCAGGGGGAACTGGGTGCGGATGATCTCCCAGGCCTCCAGCAGGGTTTCTTCCGTGATATTCAGATCAAACATGGAAATCCACCTCCTGTGCGGCAACGTCCGGGGTTTGTGTCAGAAAATCAATGGCGGTGCGGACCACTTCCTCAGAGTCGTCCAGGGTCAGCAGCATGGAGCCGTAGGCCCGGTCGCCGATGCTCTTGGTGGAGGCATAGGCGATGCTGGCGGCGATGCCCTTTTCCAGGGCCATCCGGGCGATGAGGGGCTTCTCGGTGGCCTGGGCGCCCTTGAACAGCACCCGGATGCACCGCCTGCCGGAGAGGGCGGGAAGCAGGCCGTCGGAGGCCTCCGGGAATACCAGCCGCCGGGCCGCCGGGGACTTGGGATGGGCGAATACCGCCGTCACCTCTCCCTGCTCCGCTACGGTGCCGTTGTCCAGAATGGCCACGTGCTTGCACACCTGCTCCACCACACTCATCTGATGGGTGATGATGATCACCGTGATCCCCAGCCGCTGGTTGATGCTGCGGATCAGCTCCAGGATGGAATTGGTGGTGGTGGGGTCCAGGGCGGAGGTGGCCTCGTCGCACAGCAGCACCTTGGGATCCGTGGCCAGGGCCCGGGCGATGGCCACCCGCTGCTGCTGGCCGCCGGAAAGCTGGGCGGGATAGGCGTTGGCCTTCTCCTTCAGTCCCACCAGATCCAGCAGCTCCAGCGCCCGCTTCCGGGCCTGGGGGCCTTTGATGCCCGCCAGCTCCAGAGGGAAGCACACGTTTTTCAGGCAGGTCCGCTGCATCAGCAGGTGGAAGCCCTGGAAGATCATGGAGATCTCCCGGCGGACCTTCCGCAGAGCGTCCTCGGACAGGGTGCTCAGGTCGCAGCCGTCGATTTCCACGGTGCCGCTGCTGGGGCGCTCCAGCATGTTGATACATCGCACCAGGGTGCTTTTTCCCGCGCCGCTCATGCCGATGATGCCGAAGATGTCCCCGTCGGGAATGGACAGGGTAACGTCCTTCAGGGCATCCACATTGCCGTCGGCGGAGGGGAAGGTCTTGGATACGTTCTTTATCTCGATCATATTGCCTCCGAAGCTTTCCCGGCGGAATCTGCCGGGGGATTGATGAATGGGGAAGGGCTGGGGAGCCTCTGCCTGGAAGGAAAGGCCCCTTTTCGGAAGGGGCCTTTTGGGGTGGTTCCGGGGGCTTACTTTCCCAGGGCGTCCAGAGAGGTCTGCTTGCCGCCGTAGAGGCCGATGGGCTCCACGTGGATGGCGGCTACGGAGACGATGTGGGTGCCGTTCTCTTTATTGAAGTCGTCCAGGTAGGGCACATGCTGGAAGTAGTTGGCGTCGATCTCGCCGCTTTCCACCACGTTGTTGGGCTGGACATAGTCGGTGAATTCCTTGATATCCAGAGTGATGTCCTTGGCGGCCAGGATTTCCTTCACCACCGCCAGAATTTCGGCGTGGGGCGTGGGAGAGGCGGCTACGGTGACGGTCTGGCCTGCCAGGGCGGCGTAGTCAACGGAGGCGTCGTAGCCGTCGGTGGGGGCATCCACCACGGAGACCACTGCTCCATCATATTCAGAAGCGATGAAATCGGCCACGGCCTGGCTTTCCAAAGCGGCGGTCAGGGCCTTGATCAGGTCGGAGGATTCGTTGCCCTCCTTCACGGCCAGGATGTTGCCGTAGGCGGAGGAGGAGCCTTCCAGGGCCAGGGCGTCCTTCACGGGGTTCAGCTTGGCCTCAATGGCGTAGTTGGAGTTGATGATGGCGTAGTCCACGTCCGGAAGCACGTTGGGCAGCTGGGCGGCCTCCACTTCCTTGAAGTCAATGTTGTGGGGGTTCTCGGCGATGTCCAGGATGGTGGCGGTGATGCCGGCGCCGTCCTTCAGCTTGATGTAGCCCAGATCCTCCAGCAGCAGCAGAGCCCGGGCCTCGTTGGTGGTGTCGTTGGGGACGGCGATGGTGATGGTGCCGCTCTTACCTGCGCAGGCGGTCAGGGAGAACAGGCAGGAAAGAACCAGGATCAGGGTCAGTGCCAGAGAAAACAGCTTTTTCATTTTGATACACTCCTTATTATTTATAAATGTATGTGCTTATTGATTTGACGCAGCCAAATGATCGTTTATTGCAGCACCCCTTGGCTCCCCCTTTGGGCAATGTCATCAACTTAAGGCGCTTCCGTAGGGGCCGATGCCCACATCGGCCCTTCCCAACGTTACGAATTCGCCGCAGTGTGGTACCAAAAGGATACGGTGGTCGATGCTTAAGTTGATGACATTGCCCCTTTGGGGGAGCTGGCAAAAATCTTTGATTTTTGACTGAGAGGGTGACGGGAAGGTTGTGCTTCTAACCAACGTCACCCTCTCCGTCAGCCCCTTCGGGCTGCCACCTCCCCCAATGGGGGAGGCAAGGGCGCTGCCGCGCCACAGTTTACATAATACAAAATCTGCTGGGGTCACATTCGTCCGAACCGGAAATTTGCCCGGACCAGCTTTTCAAAGTCGTTTTTCATGGTGTTTACCTGCCTTATCCGGACCGGTTTGGTCCAAAAAATAACCGGGGAGCTTGTGATAAGCTCCCCGGAAAAGCAGCATGGCCGCGTCCTCAGGTCCCGGAAATCTCCGGTCTGCCCTCGGCGGAAATGGAGAACTCATCGGTTTGGAACGCATGACAAGACATGCACATGCGACAGCGGCACATGTACATTCCGGACATCATGTTCTTGGAAGCGAAGGCTTTCATGAACCGCGTTCCCCTTTCCTGAGTTTTCCTACCAGATTGATATGATATAGGATGGCAGTATTATACTGCGCCCAAACCCGGTTGTCAATGGGGTGGCAGGGGATTTTTTGCATTTTTCTGAACAGAGCCTCTGCCGTCATTACCACAAGTACCTGTGGGTCCGGGACCCGAACGAAGATTTAAGATACGAGATATAAGATATAAGATGTGGTATCCCCTTCGGGGATGATTTTGAAATGTGCTGACTGGCGTTGCCCAGCGTTCGACAAATTGGAATTTGTTGAGATGAGGGACCGCAATACCTTCCCCCGGGGGGAAGGTGCCCCAGTGCGCACACTGGGGCGGATGAGGAACGGCGATATGTTC
>SFQY01000032.1 GCA_004562395.1 bacterium
GACGGCATCCTGACCGTAAAGCGTCAGGGCCGCCGCTGATATGAGCGAGATCCGGCTGGGGAGCCTGTTTGACGGGATCGGCGTGTTCCCGCTGGCGGCAGTGCGCTGCGGTATCGTGCCCGCATGGGCCAGCGAGATAGAAAAAGCGCCTATCTCCATCACGAAACGCCATTTTCCCGGTATGGCGCATTTAGGGGATGTGACAAAGCTGAACGGCGGCGACATTCTGCCTGTCCACATTATCACCTTTGGCTCACCCTGCCAGAACCTCTCACAGATCGGCAACAGGGCCGGTCTTGCCGGGGAAAAATCCAGTCTGTTCTTTCATGCGATCCGTATTATCCGTGAAATGAGGGAGGCGACAAATGGTATATTTCCAGCAATCGCTGTTTGGGAGAACGTCATGGGAGCGTTTTTTTCAAATGACCGGATGGACTTTAGAGCCGTGCTCTCAGCGTTCACAGCCGCCGACATTTCAATGCCTGCTTCTGGAAGATGGGCAGGAGCCGGAATGGTGCGAGGGCATACGCCCGATCTCGCATGGCGGCTCATGGATGCCCAGCATTGGGCAAGCCCCCGATTGGCACGACGGCAGCGCGTCTTTGTTGTGGCAGACTTTGGAGGACAATGTTCCCACGAAATACTTTTTAAGCCCCGCGCAGTGCAGTCAATTTCTGCGTCTGGCGGAGATTGCTGGCTGTCCGCCGCCTGCGGAGATCGAGGCTCTTTTATTGAAGCAGGGCGGCGTGTACCGATCACCAGACCCTTTCAATGCTACCGTATGCGGGCATCGGCAAAGGAGCGGACAGCGGAGGCGTTCCGAAACAGCTTCGGACTGCCAACTGACCCTTTTCCCACTCTGTTAGCCAGCACGGTCAGTCCCTTTGCCTTTTGGTATGAGGAC
Organism: bacterium; assembly: GCA_004562395.1. Taxonomy (GTDB): domain Bacteria; phylum Bacillota; class Clostridia; order Oscillospirales; family Oscillospiraceae; genus Faecousia. Next base: position 905 of record SFQY01000032.1, read on the forward strand.
GATCCTGCCGGGGGCTGTGTCCGCTTTCCCACAGAAAGAGAATGTGAACGGCTCATGGGGCTGCCGGAGGGCTGGACAAAGTACGGCGCGGATGGTGAGGAAATCCTGTCCGCCCATCGCTACCGGGCGCTGGGAAATGCTATCGCGCTGCCCTGCGCCGAGTACATTATGCGCGGCATATATGATGTTCTGACAAGGAGGTGCTGAAAATATCATCCCTGTTTGAAGCCTACATTACCAACCTCGGCAAATACAACGAGGGGCGGCTTGTGGGCGAAACGCTGAAATTCCCGGCCACCACGGAGGAGGTGCAGGCCCTTTTGAAGCGCATCGGCGTGGATGGGGTACGGTATGAGGAAATCTTCATTACCTCATGAGTATGAAAGCATTGACGAGCTGAACCATCTGGCCCATGTGCTGTCTGACCTCGACCAGAGCGACATTGAAAAGTTTGAGGCCGTCATTGACAGCGGCGAATACACGGGCAGCGTCCATGACCTGATCAACCTCGCGCAAAATCTGGATTGCTATGACTTCTACCCCGGCATTGACAGCGAGGAGGCGCTGGGCCGGGTCTACATCGAGGAAATGGAAATGCTGGATGTGCCGGATAATGTGCTGCCCTACTTCGACTTTGAAGCCTACGGGCGGGACGCACGGATCAACGAGGGCGGCCATTTTGCCCCCGGCGGCTATGTGTTCAATAACGGCGGCAGCTTTGTGGAGCGGTATCACGGGATGGAGGATATTCCCCCGGAGCACCGTATCTTCGCCTATCCCAAGCTGAATATCCGGGAGCAGATGGCGGCGTATCAGGAGGTCATAGACCGTTCGGCGCTGAACGAGGAAAAGCTGCGGCTTCCCACCAGCCGCGAGGACAGATAGGCCACTTCTGGTCACGGTGGCCAGAGGGCAAAGGAGGTGTAAGCTATCGTCGGAGATGAAGTGTCCCGGCAGACCATCGCCGTCAGCGTCAAGGCGTCCAAGCTGACCGCCCGTGCGCTGGCCTATGTGGTGGCCGCCGTGGGCCGGAAAATTGCCAAGGAGCACCGCAAGGCGCAGACACCCCACGGCAAGCAGAGTGTGCGAAAGCTCATGGGCCACGGTGGGGACATCAACGCCATCGAGGTGGACACGCCCAAGCTGTTTGACAAGGTGGCCCGGAAATGGGGCGTGGACTATGCCATCCGCCGTGTGGGAGAGGAAAAATATCTGCTTTTGTTCAAGGCACGGCAGGCCGACGCCATCACAGGCTGCTTTGCCGAGTATTCCCGGTTGGAACTAAAACGGGCCAAGTCCCGGCAGACGCCGATCCGGGAGCAGCTCCGGCAGGCGGAGGAAAAGGTGAAAAAGCAGCCCCAGCGGGAATTGACAAAGGAGGCGGCGCATGGCGACAGATAAAATCAGGAAGTATGTTCTTCCGAACATCCCGTACCTGTTCATCGGCTGGTTTTGCCTGAAAATCGGCACGGCGTACCGTCTGGCCGCTGGCGCGGGCTTCGGGGAAAAGCTGCTGGGGCTGGGCCAGACCATCGGCTCGGCCTTTGCCAGCTTTGCCCCCGGCCTTGCCCCGCTGGATTGGTTTGTCGGCATTGTGGGCGCAGTCGGCTTCCGGTTGATGATCTACTGCAAGGCGAAAAAAGCAAAGAAATTTCGCCGCGATGCCGAGTATGGCACAGCCCGCTGGGGCAACGAAAAAGACATCAAGCCTTTTGTCGATCCCAAGTTTGAAAACAATATGCTGCTGACCGCCACAGAACGGCTTACCATGAATACCCGCCCCAAAAATCCCGCCAACGCCCGCAATCTCAATTTCTGCGGGATCGGTTCGTCCGGCTCCGGCAAGACCCGCTTTTGGCTCACGCCCCAGCTTTTGCAGGCCCATTCTTCCTATGTGGTGGTAGACCCCAAGGGCGGTGTGCTGGGGCAGGTCGGGGCCTTTCTCCAGCGCCGAGGCTATCAGATCAAGGTGTTCAACAGCATAGATTTTTCCAAGTCCATGCACTACAACCCTTTGTCGTATATCCGCAACGAGGCCGACATCCTGAAATTCGTGAACGCCCTGATCACCAACACCAAGGGCGAGGGTAAAGAGGGCGATCCGTTCTGGACGAAAGCGGAAACGCTTTTGTACTGCGCCCTAATCGCCTACATCATTTTCGAGGGGCCTGCCGAGGATCGGAATATAAATACGCTGGTGGACATGATCTCCGGCATGGAGGTCAAGGAGGATGACGAAAACTATAAAAACGCCGTGGACTATATGTTTGACGGCCTTGCCAAACGCAAGCCGGATTGCTTCGCCGTGAAGCAATACCGCAAATTTAAGCTAAGCAGCGGCAAGACGGCAAAAAGTATCCTTATTTCCTGCGGTGCGCGTCTGGCCCCCTTTGACATTCCCCAGCTTCGGGAGATTATGTCCTATGACGAATTAGAGCTTGACCGCATGGGAGATCGGCGGACGGCCACATTCTTCTGTATCAGCGACACCGACAGCACCTACAATTTCCTTGTGGCGCTGGCCTTTTCGCAGATGTTCAATCTCCTGTGCGAACGGGCGGACAATGTTCACGGTGGACGGCTGCCCCATCATGTGCGGGTGCTGTGGGACGAGGCGGCCAACACGGGACAGGTGCCCCAGCTTGAAAAGCTGGTGGCCGTCATCCGCTCCCGTGAGATCAGCCTGTGCCTGCTGTATCAGCAGTTGGCGCAGTGCAAGGCCATCTATGACAAGAACGCGGAAACCATCCTCGGCAACATGGATAGCGTTCTGTTCCTCGGCGGGCGCGAAAGCTCCACCATCAAGGAGATTTCGGAGAACTGGTTGGGAAAGGCCACCATCTCCATGCAGACCGAGGGACGCTCACGGGGCCAATCCGAAAGCTACAGCCAAAACACCCAGCGGCTGGGCCGGGAACTGATGACCCCAGCCGAGCTTGCCACCATGCCCGGAGATCGGTGCATTTTGCAGCTTCGGGGCCTGCCCCCGTTCTTCTCCAAGAAGTACGATTTGAAACAGCATCCAAACTACAAATACACCGCCGAGGCCGACAAGGTGAAAAACGCTTTTGACCTCAACAGCCTTGTGACACGGCGGATGGACAAGCTCAACCCCAACGAAACCTATGCCGTTTACAAGGTGGACGTGCCGGACGAGGCGCTCACAGGCGAGGACGAGGACATCCTCAACTATGACGACCTCGACGACCCGGACGCCTTTGTATAACCTCTGGTCACGGTGTCCAGAGGATCAGCTGCCGCCAGAAATGGCGGCTTTTTTCATGGCCGGGGACATCCCGGAGAAATGGAGGATTTATGCAGTTTTTTGCTTCTGCCGTTACTACCCTGCAAACTCTCGTCGTGGCGCTGGGCGCTGGCCTTGCCGTGTGGGGCGTGGTCAATCTGCTGGAGGGCTACGGCTCGGATAACGCAGCGGCCAAAAGTCAGGGCATCAAGCAGCTCATGGCGGGCGGCGGCATCATCGTGCTGGGCACGACCCTGATCCCTCTGCTGTCTACCCTGTTTTAAGGGCAGCTGCCGATGGGTATTCTCACCGAATGGATCACGGAATGGCTCAAAGGGCTTTTGATCGAGGGCATCATGGGGAACCTCGAGGGGCTGTTTGACACGGTGAATACCCGCGTCGGGGAAATATCCGTACAGGTGGGGACTACCCCGGCGGCATGGAACGCCGGGGTGTTCTCCCTGATACGGCAGCTTTCCGAAACGGTGATATTGCCGATTGCCGGATTGATCCTGACCTTCGTTGCCACCTATGAGCTGATCCAGATGATACTGGAAAAGAACAATATGCACGAGTTCGACGTGGCGAATATCTACAAATGGGTATTCAAAACCACTTGTGCCATCCTGATCCTGTCCAACACGTTCAATATCGTCATGGCGGTCTTTGACGTGTCCCAAAGCGTGATCGCAAGCGCGGCGGGCATTGTCACAGGCGCAACCAACATCACGCCGGATATGCTGGCCGATCTGGAAATGACCCTTGAAACGATGGAGCTTGGCCCTCTGCTGGGCCTGTTTCTGCAATCGTTCCTCATTAAGTTTACCATGCTGGCGCTGAACATTTTTATTTTCGTGATCGTATATGGCCGCATGATCGAGATATATCTGCTGACCAGTTTAGCCCCCATCCCCGTGGCGACGCTCTCCAACCGGGAGCTTGGCGCGATGGGCCAGAATTATCTGCGCACCCTGTTTGCCGTGGGCTTTCAGGGTATGCTGATCCTTGTCTGCGTGGCGATCTATGCGGTGCTCATTCAGGGGATCGCCACAGGCGGAGATCCCATCGGGGCGATTTGGGGCTGTATCGGCTATACGGTGCTTCTGTGCTTCATGCTGATGAAAACCGGGACGATCTCAAAAAGCATCTTCAGCACCCATTGAGAAAGGAAAGGTGATCTTATCGCTGATACCGCCGCTTCTGGTCACGGTGGCCAGAGGCCGATCCAGGAGGGCCTGCACCTCTCTGACGGCATTGAGGGCCTGCGTTCCCTGCCGAAGCATAGCGTGGATATGCTCTTGACCGATCCGCCCTACGGCACGACCCGGAACTTTTGGGATGTGCCGCTGCCGCTCCCGGAGCTGTGGGAGACGGTGAAATGGGCCGTCAAGCCGGAGGGCGCGGTGCTGTTTTTCGCACAATGCCCCTATGACAAGGTGCTGGGCGCGTCCAACCTCGCCATGCTCCGTTATGAGTGGGTATGGTACAAAAGCCGCTGCACGGGTTTTCTCAATGCCCGCCGCGCTCCGCTGAAAAAGACGGAGAACATTCTGGTGTTCTACCAGAAGTCCCCGGCCTACTTTCCGCAGTTTGAGCAGGGCAAGCCGTACAAGAAAATCCACCGTTGCAGCGGGAACAGCCCCAACTACGGAAAGTTTGAACGCACCAACGGCGAGTCCGATGGGCGGCGCTTTCCGGGGAACGTGCTGGCGTTCCCCACGGTGACAACCACCGTGCATCCCACGCAGAAGCCCGTGGCCCTGTGCGAGTATCTGATCCGCACCTACACACGCCCCGGCGAGGTGGTGGCGGACATCTGCGCTGGCTCCGGCACAACTGCCGTAGCCGCGCTGAACACAGGCCGCCGCTTCGTCTGCTTTGAAACCGCCCCGGCCTTTTACGGCCCCGCCACGGAGCGCATCCGGCGGGCGCGGGAGGCTGTGGCATCTGGCAGGAAAGGAGAATGATGACAGGAACCTACGAAATTATTTACGCCGATCCCCCGTGGCGCTACTCCGCAAAGAAAGTGCAGGGGGCGGCAGAAAACCATTACCCCACCATGAGCATTGATGAATTGTGTGCGCTGCCTGTGGCCGAGCTTGCGGCCAAGGACAGCGCCCTTTTCATGTGGGCGACCTTTCCCCAGCTCCCGGAGGCTCTGCGGCTTATCCGTGCGTGGGGCTTCACCTATAAAAGCGTCGCTTTTGTCTGGCTCAAAAAGAACAAAAAGGCGGATAGCTGGTTTTATGGGCTGGGCTTCTGGACGAGGGCAAATGCCGAGGTCTGCCTGCTGGCGACCAAGGGACACCCCAAGCGGCAGGCCACCGATATTCACCAGTTTATCATTTCTCCCATCGAGGCCCACAGCAAAAAGCCGGACGAAACGCGGGACAAGATCGTTGCCCTCATGGGCGACAGGCCCCGCGTGGAGCTGTTCGCACGGCAGACCCCTCCCGGCTGGGACGTGTGGGGCAACGAGGTGGAGCCGACAGCGGGCCTCTGGTCACGGTGGCCAGAAGATAGCGGAAAGGAGGATGTTTCTTGCCCTATGTGAATGTTCCCAACGATCTTTCCAAGATCAAGACTAAAATTGCCTTTAACCTCACCCGCCGCCAGCTTATCTGCTTCGGCGGCGCGGCTGCCGTGGGTATCCCCGTGTATCTGTTCACCCGTCACGCGCTGGGCGGCACCGGGGCGATGTTCCTGATGATCGCGCTCATGCTCCCGGCCTTTTTCATGGCGATGTATGAGCGTGATGGCCTGCCCTTTGAAAAGGTGGCCCGGAATATCATCCGGGCCAAGTTCCTGCGGCCCGGTGTGAGGCCCTATCAGACGCAGAATATCTACGCCCCGTTTGCGGGAAAGGAGGTCACACTTGAGCAAAAGCCCCAAGAAGTCAAAAAGCCTGACGCGGGCCGGTAATCGTCCGGCGACCATATCGGCCCAGCAGACAATTCCCTATGTGCGGATGCTGCCGGACGGCATTTGTCAGCTCCCCGGCGGTGTTTACACAAAGACGCTGGAATATGAGGACATCAACTATTCCGTTGCGTCCGCCGAGGATCAGACGGCCATTTTCAGCGGATGGAGTTCGTGGCTGAATTATTTTGACAGTTCGCTGCCGTTCCAGCTTTCCTTTGTCAACCGCCGCAGCCGCTCCGGGAGCCGCTACAAGGTGAATATCTCCGAGGCGGATGACCGCTTCAACAGCGTCCGCACGGAATACACGGGGATGCTGAAAAACCAGATCGCCAAAAGCAACAACGGTATCGAACGGGCCAAGTACGTCACCTTTTGCATCCCCGCTGAAAATGTGGCCGCCGCCCGTCCCCGTCTGGAACGTGTGGAGGCGGACGTGATCGGCAACTTTAAGCGGCTGGGGGTACAGAGCCAGCCCCTTGACGGGCGGGAGCGTCTGGCCCTGCTGCATGGCCAGCTTCATCCCGGCAGCCGGGAGCCGTTCCGCTTCAAGTGGGCGGACATCGCCCATACGGGCATGGGGACGAAAGACTTTATCGTGCCGGACAGCTTTGACTTCCGCCAGAGCCGCTCGTTCCGCGTGGGCCAGACATGGGGCGCGGCGTCCTATTTGCAGATCATGGCGTCGGAGCTGTCGGATAAGCTGCTGTTGGAGATTTTGGAGCTGGATGCCGAGCTGACTGTCACCATGCACATTCAGACGGTGGATCAGGTCAAGGCCATTAAAACGGTCAAGGGTAAAATCTCCGACATTGACAAGATGAAAGTGGAAGAGCAGCGCAAAGCTACCCGCGCCGGATATGATCCTGACATTCTCCCGCCCGATCTCGTCACCTTTTCCAAGGACGCCGCCGAGCTGCTGGCCGACCTGCAAAGCCGCAACGAGCGAATGTTCCTCTTGACGTTCCTGATCGTCAACACCGCCCCCACGCGGGAGCGGCTGGAAAACGACATTTTCACCGTGAACGGCATCGCGCAGAAATATAACTGTGCCGTCAAGCGGCTGGACTGGCAGCAGGAGCAGGGCTATATGTCCTCGCTGGCCCTCGGCTACAACGGCATTGAAATTCAGCGCGGCATGACCACCAGCTCCACGGCCATCTTCGTCCCCTTTATGACGAGGGAGCTTCGCATGGATGGCCCGTCCCTCTACTACGGCATGAACGCCCTGTCCCATAACGTCATCATGGCTGACCGCAAAAAGCTGAAATCCGCCAACGGCCTTTACCTCGGCTCCACGGGCAGCGGCAAGAGCTTTGCCGCCAAGCGTGAATTGCTGAACGTCTTTCTTGCCATCCCGCAGGATCGCATCATCGTGGTTGACCCGATGGGCGAATATGCCCCGCTGGTGGAGCGGCTGGGCGGTCAGGTCATCGAGATCGCGCCGGACAGCCCCAACCACATTTCCCCGATGGATGTTCAGATGGACATGGGCAGTGGGGATAGCCCTCTGTCCCTGAAAGCGGATTTTCTGCTGTCGCTGTGTGAGCTGGTGGTGGGAGGCCGGGACGGTTTGCAGCCCATCGAGAAAACCGTCATTGACCGCTGTGTACGTCAGGTGTACCGGGAAATGGCGCTGGGGCTGGAAACGGCCAAAACGCCGCTGCTCCAAGATTTGTATGAGGAGCTGCTGCGCCAGCCGGAGCCGGAGGCCAAGCGGATCGCCACGGCGCTGGAGCTTTACTGCACAGGCTCCCTCAACCTCTTTAACCACCCCACCAACGTCAACCTCAATTCCCGCGTAGTGTGCTTTGTGCTGAAAGGCATGGGCGAAAACCTCCGCAAGATTGCCATGCACATCACCAACGATTTTGTCACTTCTGCGGTGGGAACCAACTTCAAAAACGGCGTGGCGACATGGTGCTATTTTGACGAGTTCCATATCCTGCTCCGTGACCCGCTGACCGCCAGCTACTTCGTAACCGTCTGGAAGATGCTCCGCAAACAGGGCTGTGTCCCCTCGGCCCTGACGCAGAATGTGAAAGACCTGCTGGCCAGCCGGGAGATCGAGAACATTCTGGACAACACCGATTTTATGGTGTTGCTGTCGCAGGCGCAGAGTGACCGCGCCATTCTTGCCAAGCAGATCGGCATTTCAGAGCACCAGCTATCGTATATCACGCAGTCCAACTCCGGCGAGGGCCTGCTGTTCTATGGCAGCGTCACCATCCCGTTTGTTGACCGTTTCCCCCGTGGCGAGATCTACGACCTGCTGACCACCAAGCCGGAGGACGCCGCCAATGGAAAACAGACAGAATAAGCCGCCCGAGGGCGGGGCTGCTTCTGGTCACGGTGGCCAGAAGTTCCATACCGACAGCGAACAGGCCAAGCTCCACAAGTCCAAGCTCCGCATGGAGAGCCGGGAGGAACGGCTGAACAAGGCCCGTGAAAGGCTGGCAAAGCAGAAGCCGCCGAAAAAGCCCGGCCCCATCAAGCGGATTGCCCGGATCGCCGGACATGAAACCCACGCTTTTCTGCACGGAAAGGTGTATCAGGAGGAGCGCGACAATGTAGGCGTGGAGGGCGGCCATTTTGTGGAGCGTTCCGGCGAGGCTGCGCTGCACTATGGGCGGCACAAGGTACGCAGGGCCATCCGGGAGCACCCGGCCAAGGCCGCCGCCCGTGCGGAGTCCCGGTACATCAAGGCCACGGCGGACTACCATTCCCGCAAGTTTGCACAGGAGCAGCCGGAGGCGCAGAGCGCCGCCGCCCGGTTATGGCACCGCCACAAGCTGAAACGGGAGTATCAGCGCAAGGCGCGGGAAACCGCCAAGCAGACCGCCAAAGCCGCCGAACAAACCGTATCGGCCACAGAGCGGTTTGTCCGGGAAGCGGCGGCGTTCGTCAAGCGGCATCCCGTGGGGACGCTGCTTGCGCTGGGCTGCCTGCTGGTGGTGCTGACCCTGCAATCGTGTATGTCCTCGATGGTTTCCGTGGGAAACAGCACCCTTGCGGCCATCGCTGCCAGCACCTATAAGGCGGAGGACGCGGATATGCTGGGGGCCGAGGCCGCCTATTGCGCTTTGGAGGACGAGCTGCAACGTTACCTCGACACCTACACCCGCACCCACGATTACGACGAATACCATTTTGACCTCGACACCATTGAACACGATCCCTATGTGCTGATCTCCATGATCTCCGCACTCCATGAGGGCGCGTGGACGCTGGACGAGGTGCAGGGTACGCTGCAAGACCTCTTTGACCGCCAGTACATTTTGACCGAGGATGTGGTTGTCGAGGTGCGCTACCGTACCGTTACCCGGACGGACAGCGAGGGCAACGACTATGACGTAGAGGTGCCGTACAACTATTACATCTGCTATGTCACGCTGGAAAACTTCAATCTCTCACACATCCCGGTTTACATGATGTCCGAGGAGCAGCTTTCCATGTACGCCCTGTATATGTCCACGCTGGGGAACCGGCCCGATCTGTTTCCCTCGTCCGGCTATATCGGAAAATACATTACCAACCGCCCGCCGGAGCATGAAGTCCCGGAGTCCTATCTGGATGATGAAATCTTTGCCGCCATTCTGAAAGAAGCGGAAAAATATCTCGGTTTCCCCTATGTGTGGGGCGGCAGCAGCCCGTCCACGTCCTTTGACTGCTCCGGCTTCGTCAGCTATGTCTACAATCAATGCGGCTGGAGCTTTGGGCGGCTGGGGGCGCAGGGTCTTTATAACATCTGCTCCCGGACGAGCAGCCCCCGGCCCGGCGATCTGGTGTTCTTTGTCGGTACCTATGACACAGCGGGCGTTTCTCATGTGGGCATCTATGTGGGCGACGGCTGGATGCTCCATTGTGGCGATCCTATCAGCTATGCCAACCTGAACAGCAGCTATTGGCAGTCCCATCTTTACGCCTACGGGCGACTACCGTAAAGGAGGTTTTTTGATATGGCAATTACGAAAAGCGCAAAGATCGAGGCCGAGATTGAAAAGGTCAAGGCCAAAATTGCCGAGCAGCAGGCACGGCTTAAAGAATTGGAGCAGAAGAAGCTGGAGGCGGAAAACAGCGAGATCGTGGAGATCGTGCGCGGCATGAGTATCTCCCTTGCCGATCTGCCGCTGGTGCTCCAGCAGCTCCGGGGCGGAGCTTCTGGTCACAGTGGCCAGAAGCCGACAGAACAGGCGGAGGTGACGGAATGAAAAAACTGCGGCTTTTGCTGATAACGCTTTGTGTGTCCGTCCTCATGGGCAGTATGGCGGTCACGGCCTACGCCGGGGGCGGTGAGGAATGGGACGGCCTTGACCCGGTGGAGCCGCTGCCCGCCGAAACCGTTGACCCCGGCGAGGGCTTTACCGAGGATGGAAACCTTGTGACCCGTGATCTGCTCTACGATAAGGCCACCAACAAGCAGTTCATCACGGTGCAGACCAGCGGCGGCAACACCTTTTACATCGTCATTGACTATGACAAGCCCACCGATGAGGACGGCGAGCAGTATCAGACCTACTTTTTGAACATGGTGGACGAGGCCGACCTGCTGGCGGCGATGCAGGCGGCGGGCGGTGAGCTGCCGGAGTGTTCCTGTCCCGACAAATGCGCCGTAGGCGCTATCAACACGGATTGTACCGTCTGCGCGGTCAATCTGAGCGAGTGCCGGGGCAAGGCCCCGGAGCCTGCGCCTGTGGTAGAGCCGGAGCCTGACCCCGAGCCGGAGCAGCCCAAGGCCACGGGCAACGGCGGTATGCTTCTGCTGGCGCTGGCCGTGGTGGTCATTGGCGGCGGCGCTGGCTGGTACTTCAAAATCTACCGTCCCAAGAAGCAGCAGGCCGCTGAGTCCGAGGCCGACTACGGCGGCGAGTATGACGGCGCGGAGGACTATGACGAAACCGCTCCCGAGGATGACGGGCCGCCGTGGGACGAGGACGGTGAAGAATGAGGTTTACCGACAGCCCCTATGAGGACTTTATGAAAGAAAAGAGCTACTTCAAGGGCGTCCCGCCCAACCTGCCGCCCAAAGGCTCCCGCTGCGACGACTGCCTCTATTGGCATGGGATCGGCTGCGTGTTCTGCTACCGGGAGCAGCTCAGGGTAAAGACAGGGGGCAAAAATGAGCCGTGAATTGACCCGGCAGGAAAAGGCGGCGATCCGCTCCCTTGTGAAGCGGTGGTGTGCCAACTATGACAAAGACATTGGCTGTCTGCCGCTGGATTGCGAGTGCTATATGCTGGGGAAATGCTGGACGGGCGCTTATTGCCGCTATTTCCGTTCGGCGGTGCTGCCCCTTGATCCCGTGCTGGAAAGGTCGCTGACCGTGGAGACCGTGGCGGAAACCCGGCCCTGCCCAGTGTGCGGCAGGGCCTTTCTCCCGGACGGGCGGCAGCGGTATTGCTCCCCGGCCTGCGCCGGGGCTGCAAGGCGGCAGAAGCAGCGCGGCTATATGCGGAAATACCGGGGGTAGGCTGTGAGCATTTGACCCCGGAAAACACCCTTAATTGCAGGGCTTTCCGGGGCCGCTTCATGGGCGGGGTGTATGATTTCATAGCCCCGCCCGGTTTTGCAGAAATATTGCTAACATTTTGGAAAGGAGGTCGTATGGACAAAAACCAAGGCTATGAGATCATTCAGGCCGTCATGCTGGAAAATGGCAGGGGCTTTGCGCTGGGGCATAACCCAGCAGCCCCCTCGCCCTATGTCACATGGGCTTGCTATGACGACAAGGACGGCCAGCGGCAGTATGAATGGGGGCATTACGGCAGTGACCGTGCCGCTCTGGAACAGGACTTTGCGGCGCGGGTGCAGGAATACCAGCGCCTTTACAACGTCGATGTCAGGCAGGTCGAGGCTCCCGGCCTTTACAAGTATTACTCTACCCAGCGCCCTGTGGACATTGGGACATTCCCCAAGCCGCCCCGTAACGCCCCGGATGAGATCGTCAACTACGATCAGCGCGTCCCGGTTGAAAATGGATCATTTCTGGCGTGGGGGCATTTGACCTACACGCGGCCATTGACGAAACGGCAGGCGTCTGACTATGAGCTGCGGCCTGCGCCTGACAATCCCGACAGGCCCCGTTCGATCCGGGAACAGATGAAAACCGCCGCAAAGCAGGCCGAGGCTGACCGGGGCCAAGCTGCCCCAAAGAAAAATGCCCCTGACCGGGGCGACAGATAGGAGGACATTTATGGATCAGGAACGCAATCCCAACAAGAACGCCGAGCTTTCTATGGAGCAGAACTATAATCAGATCGACGGCATCATCAACAATCTGCCTGTGCCGCCCCCGGAGGATAAGCCGCTGGACAAGGTACGGGAACATCCGCCCAAGCGCCGCAGCCGGGAGCGTGAGGAGCGTTGACAAAGAAGCGCGTCCGCAGCGTCCCCATCTATGTGTGGGTACGGCCTGACGAGCTGGAGGTCATTCGGGAGCGCATGGCCGAGGCGGGCATCCGCAACATGAGCGCATATATCCGAAAAATGGCGTTGGGCGGCTATGTGCTCCACGTTGACCTTGAACCCGTCAAGGAGCTTGTGTCGCTCCAGCGGCGCTGTGCAAACAATCTCAATCAGGCGGCCATCCATGCCAACAGCTACGGCGGCTTGTACCCGGACGAGCTGAAGCGTCTGCAAAAGGACTATGCCGATCTGTGGGGGCCGCTGTCTGATCTGCTGGCCCAGCTCTCCGCCATTGTAACGATGTGACACAGGGGGAACGGCCTCGCGCCGTTCCCCGGCTGTCCCTGCTTCTGGTCACGATGACCAGAAGTAAGGACAACCGGGACATCCTTGAGTGCCGATTTTTTCAGAGTTATAATAGACATATACAGGAAAAAGGAGGAACCCTCTATGCGGATCATATTCAAAATTCTTGCCGCTCCCTTTGTGCTGGTGCTGACCCTGCTTGTGGCCGTGCTCTCGTTCCTGCTGAGTCTTTCCGCTGGTTTGCTCTCCATCCTCGCGTCGGTGCTGGGGCTGCTGAGTGTCCTGATGCTGTTTGTGGAGAAAGACATTCCCACGGGGATCGTGGGGCTGCTGATGGCGTTTGCCATTTCGCCCTTTGGCCTGCCCGCGCTGGCCGGATGGCTACTTGCCAAGTTGGACGAGCTGAACGGCTCCCTGCGGGGCTTCATCACGGGCTGAGTTCTGGTCACGGTGGCCAGAAGATGCAGAAAACGGCGGCTGATCCCAGCCGCCGCTTGTCGTATGGAAAGGAGGACTGCCTACGGCCACGACCTACCTAAAATCCCACAAGCGGGCCGATAAGCGGACGGCCCTGCAAAGTTTGAAAGACCGCTTTGATTACGGTCTGAACCCGGAGAAGCTGGGGGCCGTTTCCTCCTACCTCTGCGATCCAGCCACGGCACATGCCGAGTTTATGCTGGTCAAAAATCAGTATCAGGGCGAAACTGACCGCAGAGCCGGACACGGGGCGCTGTGCTACCAGATCCGGCAGGCGTTCCCTCACGGCGAGGTGACGGCGGAGGAGGCCAACCGCATCGGCTATGAAACGGCGCTGCGCTGGACAAAGGGCAAGTATCAATTCTTCGTCTGTACCCATATAGACAAAGAGCACATTCATAATCACATTTACTACAATTCCACCGCCTATGACCGCTCCCGGAAGTTCCGCAACTTCATCGGCTCCTCGTTCGCCCTGCGGCGGCTGTCTGACCGGGTATGTCTGGAGCACGATCTACTACGGTCAATGGCTGGGCGAAAATCAAAAGCTCTCACAGAAAGAACAGATCCGCCTTGCCATTGACGCGGCTCTGACGGAGCGACCCAAGGACTTTGCAGACTTTCTCCGGCGCATGGAAACGGCAGGCATACAGGTCAAGCACGGGCGCGGCGGCGTGATCTCGTTCCTTGTGCCAGGACAACAGCGGGCGGCCCGTTTCCGGGCGTCCACGCTGGGGGACGGCTACGGCCCCGAGGACGTGCAGGCCGTCATTGACGGCAAGGCTCCCACACGAACGGCCACGGCGCAGAATGCGCCCGCACCCCGCCGTGTCAATCTGCTGATCGATATTCAGGAGAGGATGCGTCAGGGCAAAGGCCCCGCCTATGAACGCTGGGCCAAGGTGTATAACCTCAAACAGATGGCTGCCGCGCTGCAATATCTGAAAGAGCACCAGCTATTTGAATATGACGATTTGGCCGCAAAGACCGACGCCGCCACAGAGCGTTTTCACACGCTGGCCGGG
>SFQY01000033.1 GCA_004562395.1 bacterium
TACCAGGAATGCGAAAGCTTTCAGGCTTTCTCTCCCCCAGTCAGCTTCGCTGACAGCCCCCTCATCAGAGGGGGCCATTGGGCCGCTAAACGATCATTTCGCTTCGGGATTTTATGAGGCAAGGGTTAAATATCACAGAAGGTGCGCAGGATGGACAGGCCCACATTGCCGCTCTTTTCCGGATGGAACTGGCAGCCGAAAATGTTGCCCTGCTCCACCGCGGCGGTGATGGAGATGCCGTACTCTGTCACGGCGGTCAGAGAATCCTCACAGCCCTTTGCGAAATAGGAGTGGACAAAGTAGACGTACTGTCCGTCCACAGCCTGCAGCAGCCTGCCGCCTCTGACCTCCAGCCGGTTCCAGCCCATGTGGGGGATCTTCAGTGACCCCGGGAGAAGCCCTTCCATGGGGACCACCTGGCCCTTCAGCAGCCCTAAGCCTTCATGCTCGCCGTATTCAAAGCTTTTCTCAAACAGCAGCTGCATCCCCAGGCAGATGCCAAGCAGCGGCTTCCCCTGAGCCGCCTGCTCCCGGACAAAGGTGTCCAGGGAGGACTGCCGCAGCTTGTTGGCTGCATCCTCGAAGGCGCCCACTCCGGGCAGCACCAGCCGCTGGGCCTTTGTCAGAGCCTGGGGATCGCCGCTGACGAAGGCCTCCTCCCCAAGGCAGCGGAAGGTAGATTGCAGGGAGAAGAGGTTTCCCACGCCGTAATCGATAATTCCGACCATCACAGGACCCCCTTTGTGGATGGGATCTGGTCACTTCCGTCCAGAGAAACCGCCGCTTTCAGAGACCTGGCCACGGACTTGAAGGCCCCCTCCACGATGTGATGGGAGTTTTTGCCCGCCAGCTGTCTCAGGTGCAGGCTCATGGGGCAGCTGCGGGTAAAGGCCAGGAAGAATTCCTCCACCAGCTCCGTATCGAAGGTGCCGATCTTTTCCGTTGGGATTTCCAGCTCATAGCACAGGCAGCTTCTGCCGGAGATGTCCGCGGCGGAGAGGATCAGCGCCTCGTCCATGGGCAGCAGGAAGCTTCCATACCGGGTGATGCCCCGCTTGTCTGCCAGAGCCTCCCGGAAAGCGCTCCCAAGACAGATGCCGATGTCCTCCACACTGTGGTGGTCGTCCACATCGGTATCGCCCGCGCATTTCACCGTAAGGTCAAATTTCCCGTGGGCGGCGAACAGGGTCAGCATATGGTTTAAGAAGCCGCAGCCGGTATCGATGTGGCTTTTCCCGGTGCCGTCCAGATCCAGGCGGAGGGAAATGTCCGTTTCGGCGGTCTTTCGGGTGATTTCTGACGTTCTCATAAAACACCTCACAATTAAAAAATGCAGAATGCTGAATGCGAAAGGATGGTATCCCCTTCGGGGATGAATCAAATTGGAATTGATTGGTTGTGGATTGTTTATCGCACCGCCCATCGTTTTCGTTCGCACCCATCGTAGGGCGGGGTCATGACCCCGCCGACCAGGTTGGAAACGCAGTTAGGCGAAATAGACGTAAATATGTGAAACCATAGGTGCATCGGCGGGGTCATGACCCCGCCCTACGATGGGTGCGAATAGAAACGCTCCTTTTTCTAAACGGTCTCGTTTAGAATCCGGGTGATGGCCTCCAGCAGGGCCTCCATTTGGTCCGGGGTGCCGATGGTAATGCGGTTGAATTGGGCAATCCGGGGGTTCGTGAAATGGCGGACCAGAATGCCGCGGGTTTTCAGTTCCCGGTACAGCTGCCCGCCGTCGATTTTGGGGCTTCTGGCGAACAGGAAGTTGGTCCGGCTGGGCAGGACTTCAAATCCCAGGGCCGTCAATTGCGCCGCCGTCCAGGCGCGGGTCTTCTGGATCTCGGCGCATTTTTCCTGATAATACGCTTCCGCGTCCACCGTAGCCTCTCCCAGGAAAAGGGTCAGGCGGTTGATGTTATAGGGGTTTGTGGAGTACTTAATCTTTTCCAGATCCGCGATCAGCTCCGGACTGCCGAAGGCGTACCCCAGGCGGCCTCCGGCCAGGCACCGGGATTTGGAAAAGGTACGGACCACCAGCAGGTTGTCGTAGGTCCCGATCAGGCTCAGGCAGGTCTCACCGCCGAAATCCACATAGGCTTCGTCGATGAGTACCACGGAATCCGGGTTGGTGCGGACGATTTCCTCGATCTGGCTGACCGGAATGCTCATACCGGTGGGGGCGTTGGGGTTGGCCAGCACCACCAGCTTGTCCCGGCCCAGGTAGTCCCGGTAATCCACGGAAAAGTCCTCTTTTAAGGGTACTTTTTCGCAGGAAATCCCATACAGGTCCCCGAAAACCTCATAAAAGCCATAGGTGATATCCGGGAAGACCGCTCCCTTTCCGCCGAAGGCCATAAAGGCAAAATTCAGCACCTCATCGGAGCCGTTGGAGACGAAGATGTTTTCGCTCTTCACGCCGTACAGCTCCGCCAGCTTCCGCTTCAGCCCTCCGGCGGTGGGGTCGGAGTACAGCCGCAGCAGCTCCACCTGCTCCCGGTTCATGGCCGCGGTTACCTCCGGCGCCGGAGGATAAGGGGATTCGTTGGTATTCAGCTTGATATAGCGCATGTCCCGGGGCTGTTCCCCGGGGGTATAGGCTTCCAGAGCCTGATACCGCTCTCCCAAAAACCGGCTCATTTCTTGCCCTCCTGACGGATCATGACGCTTCTGCCGTGGGCCTGGAGCCCCTCCTTGCCGGCAAAATAGTTGATTTTCTCCGCCGCGCCGGAGAGGGCACCGGCGGTGTAGTAGGTAAACTGGCTCTTCTTTACAAAGTCGTCCACGCTTAAGGGACTGGAGAACCGGGCGGTGCCGGAGGTGGGCAGGGTGTGGTTGGGGCCGGCGAAGTAGTCCCCCAGAGCCTCCGGGCAGCTGCGGCCCATAAAGATGGAACCGGCGTTCTTCACCGCGTCCAGATAGGCAAAGGGATCGTCCACCATCAGCTCCAGATGCTCCGGGGCGATCTCGTTGGCGATCTCAATGCCCGCCATCAGATCCTCCGCCACAATGATCTTGCCGCCGTTGTCAATGGCGGCTCTGGCAATGTCTCTCCGGGGAAGCAGGGGCAGCTGCTTTTCCAGCTGGTCGCTGACCGCCCGGGCCAGGGCTTCACTGTCGGTGATCAGCACCGCGCTGGCCAGCCTGTCATGCTCCGCCTGGCTGAGCATATCGGCGGCCACCTGGGCGGGGTCGCTTTTGCCGTCGGCGATGACCAGAATTTCACTGGGGCCCGCGATCATGTCGATGGACACCAGCCCGAAGACCTGCTTCTTGGCCTCCGCAACATACGCATTGCCGGGGCCGACGATTTTGTCCACCTTGGGGATGGTTTCGGTGCCGTAGGCAAGGGCTCCGATGGCCTGGGCGCCGCCCACCTTAAAAATCTGATCCACCCCCGCGATCTTCGCCGCCGCCAGGATGGCAGGGTTCACTTTGCCGTCCTTTCCCGGCGGGGTGGTCATCACGATTTGGGGACACCCGGCGATCCTGGCGGGAATGGTGTCCATCAGCACCGTGGAGGGGTAGGCCGCCGTGCCGCCGGGGACATAGACGCCCACCTTCTCGATGGGGGTCACCTTCTGGCCCAGGATGATGCCTGGCTTGTCCGCGATGACAAAGCTGTTTCGCACCTGCTTCGAATGGAACAGGCGGATGTTCTCCGCAGCCTCCTCCAGAATGGAGAGAAATTCCGGCTCCACCAGGGCAAAGGCTTCTTCGATCTCCTGCTGGGATACCGGTAAGGTCTCCAGTTGAGGGGCGTCAAATTTTCTCGTATAGTCCAGCACCGCCCGGTCTCCCCGGGTACGGACATCCGCAAGGATCCCGGAAACAGCCGCCGCCACGTCCACCGCCGGAGTGACCCGGGCGAAAATATCGGAATTCGGCACCTGTCCGTATTTTAAAATCTTGATCATAATTCCTCCACCTGCTCTTTCAGGCTCTGACAGATCTCGTTGATCACGTCGTCCTTGAATTGATAGCTGGCCACATTAGCAATGAGCCGGGCGCTGATGGGCACGATCTCCTCGTAAACCATCAGGTCGTTTTCCTTCAGCGTGGTGCCCGTCTCCACAATATCCACAATCACATGGCTCAGGCCCAGAATGGGCGCCAGCTCGATGGAGCCGTTGAGATGAATGATATCGATGTCCCGGCACTTACCGCTGTAGTAGCTGCGGGCGATATTGGGAAATTTGGTGGCCACCTTCAGGGTCTGCCCCACCGGATCCCGGAAATCCTTCTTTCCCGCCACCGCCATGCGGCAGCGGCCCATGCCCAGATCCAGCAGCTCATAGACATCCGGCCGGTATTCCAGCAGAATATCCTTTCCCACGATGCCCAAGTCCGCCGCGCCCCGCTCCACGTAAATGGCAACATCCGAAGGCTTCACCCAGAAATACCGGACGCCCTTCTCCGGATTTTCGAAAATCAGCTTTCTGCCCGGGTCCTCCATGGTGGGGCAGTCGAAGCCGCTTTTTTTCAGCATGGCGTAGGCCTTTTCTCCCAGCCGCCCCTTGGGCAGCGCCACATTGATCATGGGCCTCATTGCACAGCCTCCCCGTTCTCAAAGCGTACCAGACGCTTCCAGCGCCTGTCTTTCGGCAGGGCGGTACAGACCAGAACGCTCCCGTCCCTGGCCGCGGCCTCCGCCGCCGCCGTCAGCGCCACCGTATCCGCCGAGCCGTCGTGGAGCAGCACCGTGTCCACATCGAAGGGGCTTTCCTCCCCCAGCAGCTCCTGCAGCAGGTCCACATACACCGCAAAGCCGATGGCCCGGCTGCGTTTTCCCATCCTCCGGGCCAGAACATCGTACTGTCCTCCGGACAGGATACTGGTGGGGATCCCCTCCAGGTACCCCCGGAACACCACACCGCTGTAATAGCGCATACCGCTTCCCACGGAAAAATCCACCCGCACGCTGTCGCCGCAGCCGCTGGATTCCAGGATCGTCCACAGCTCCTGCAGCTCCTCCAGCGCCTGGCGCTCGGCTTCGGTGGTCAGCACCTCCCCCACAGGCCGCAGCACGTCCAGGCCGCTTCCCCGGCATACGGAGAGGACCCGAAGCTTTTCCCAGGCCTCCGGCTTGTCCCGGCAGAGGGATTTCAGCTCGTGAAGATTCTTCCGGCGCAGGCAGTCCATGGCCTGCTTCCGCTGCCCGGCGCTCAGGCCGCTGCTGTCCAGCACCGCGGCGATGAGCCCCATATGGGAGATGTCCAGCACGGAACACTCCCCAAGCAGCTTCAGGCTTTTGGCCGCCAGCAGAACCACCTCGGCGATCTCATAGGCCCCCAGATCTCCCACGCATTCCAGGCCCGTCTGGGTGATCTCCCGGTAATCCCGGTAGACATTCTCGTCGTAATAGACCTTCTGCACCGCTCCGGGGGCCTCCGGAGCGTTTTTGACGATGGAAAGGGTCACGTCCGGCTTCAGCGCCAGCAGCCGCCCGCCGCCGTCGGAAAAGGTGATGATCCGGTCCGACGCCAGAAAATCCTTGTTGCGCACGTAAAGATCGTACTCCTCAAACCGGCTCATCTTGTAGGGCGCGTAGCCATAGCGCCGGTAGAGGCTGCGCAGGGTGAACACAGCCCGCTCCTCTGTTTTCCAAAGCATATCCGTCATGAACAGCCAACCTGCTTTCTTTCCATCCTTCCGGCTGCACACCGAAGCGCTGCCACGGCTCCGGGTCTCGCCTGTGTGTTTTTGATACTTTACCACTTTAGCTTGCTAAAGTCAAGTCATATTTTACAAATCTCCGACACTATTTTTGTGTGTTTGTTCTCACAGCGACATTTGTTCCCCTGAGAAAAACATTTTTCCCCAAGCCTATTGACCAGCGGCTTTGTCGGTGTTAAAATAAGGCAATCAACAAAAGCCGGGAGGAGCTTTTATATGGAAAAAAAGAACATCGACTGGAGCAGCCTGGGATTTGGCTATGTCAAAACGGATATGCGCTACGTCTCCAATTTTAAGAACGGCGCCTGGGACGACGGCTGCCTGACCGATCAGGATACCGTCACCATCAGCGAGTGTGCCTGCGTCCTGCAGTACGCCCAGACCTGCTTTGAAGGCATGAAGGCCTACACCACCGAGGACGGTCACATTGTCTGCTTCCGTCCGGATCTGAACGCCCAGCGAATGGCCAATTCCTGCCGCCGCCTGAAGATGCCCGTCTTCCCCGAGGACCGGTTCGTTCAGGCCGTGGTGGAGACCGTCCGGGCCAACGCCCAGTGGGTCCCCCCCTACGGCTCCGGCGCTTCCCTGTATGTCCGGCCCTACATGTTCGGCAGCGACGCCATCATCGGCGTCAAGCCCGCCAACGAATATCAGTTCCGGGTCTTCGTCACGCCCGTGGGTCCCTACTTCAAGGGCGGCGTAAAGCCCCTGACCGTCCGCATCTCCGACCTGGACCGGGCCGCCCCCAGAGGCACCGGCCACGTCAAGGCAGGTCTGAACTACGCCATGAGCCTGTATAACATCGTGGATGCCCACGAGCAGGGCTATGACGAGAATGTCTATGTGGACTCCGCCACCCGGACCCACATCGAGGAGACCGGCGGCGCCAACATCATCTTCATCAGCGGCAATAAGCTGGTGACCCCCAAGTCCGACACCATCCTGCCCTCCATCACCCGCCGCTCCCTGCTGCACGTGGCCAAGGAGTATTTGGGTCTGGAAGTGGAGGAGCGTCCCGTGGCCCTGTCCGAGATCGGCGATTTCACCGAGTGCGGCCTGTGCGGCACCGCGGCGGTCATCTCCCCCGTGGGCACCATTGTGGACCATGGCAAGGAAATCCACTACGCCGGCATGGGTCCCACCATCCAGAAGCTATATGACACCCTCACCGGCATTCAGATGGGCCGTCTGCCCGCCCCCGAGGGCTGGATCCAGGTCATTGAGTAATATCTAATGCTTCTCGCAGGGGAGGGCTTCCGGCCCTCCCCTGCCTTTGTATCCATCCCGGCCGGACTTTTGTTTTTCAGTGCTTGACATGTCGAAAAAAAGGTGCTATAATCCGGTTCAATAACGACAAACGCAATGAAGAGGAAAAAGCAGTTTGATTTCCCGATTGCAGAGAACCGCCGGTTGGTGCGAGGCGGCGACGGAAAAACTGTATACTGGCCTCTGAGCGGCCGTTCTGAACGATTTTTTCCAGTAAGGCGGACGGAGCCCGACCGTTACAGCGGGAGGCGGTTGTCTGACCGCCATGAGTGGCCGTTTTTTCGGCAAAAAGAGTGGTACCGCAAGGTTTTACTTCGTGTAAAAGCCCTGTCTCTTTGCAGCAAAGAGACAGGGTATTTTTTATATCCAACACCGAAAGGAATGCGAAAATGGTTACAATCGACAAGATCTTCCAGGCCTCCGTGGTGCTGAAGGACATCATCCGCCCCACCCCCCTGGCCAAGGCCTACGGCATCGCTCCGGAGTGCAGCCTGTACTTAAAGCCGGAGAATCTGCAGAACACCGGTTCCTTCAAGCTACGGGGTTCCGGCTACAAGATCGCCATGCTCTCCGAAGAGGAAAAGCGCAGCGGCGTCATCGCCTGCTCCGCCGGAAACCACGCCCAGGGTGTGGCCCTGGCTGCTTCCAAGTGCGGCATCGAGTCCCTGATCTGCCTGCCGGACACCGCCCCCATCTCCAAGGTGGAGGCCACCAAGGGCTTCGGCGCCCAGGTCTGCCTGGTTCCGGGGGTCTATGACGATGCCTACAGCAAGGCCCTGGAGCTGAAGGAAGAAAAGGGCTATACCTTTGTCCACCCCTTTGACGACGAGTATGTCATCGCCGGTCAGGGAACCATCGGTCTGGAGATCATGAACGAAATGAGCGACGTGGACGCCGTCATCGTCCCCATCGGCGGCGGCGGACTGATCTCCGGCGTGGCCTGCGCCATCAAATCCATCAGCCCCCATGTGAAGGTTTACGGCGTCCAGGCCGCCGGCGCTCCCAGTATGTACAACGCCATCCGCAGCGGCCACCCCGACGCCCTTCCCTCCGTGTCCACCATCGCCGACGGCATCGCGGTGAAAAAGCCCGGAGACCTGACCTTCAAAATGGTCAATGAGTACGTAGACGACATTGCCCTGGTCACCGAGGACGAGATCGCGGCGGCCATTCTGGCTCTGATCGAAAAGCAGAAGATGATCGCCGAAGGCGCGGGCGCCGTCTCCGTGGCGGCGGCCATGTTCCAGAAATTCCCCATCGAAGGGAAAAAGGTGGTCAGCCTGATCTCCGGCGGCAACATCGACGTGACCAGCCTGTCCCGGGTCATCGACCGGGGCCTGATGAAGTCCGGACGGACCACCAATCTGCTCATCGAGCTGGTGGACAAGCCGGGCCAGCTGAAGGATGTATCCCGGATCATCGCCGACTGCGGCGGCAACGTCATCAGTGTCCACCACGAGCGCAACGGGGACACCGAGTCCATCAACGGCTGCTACCTGCGTCTGACCCTGGAGACCCGGAACTACGACCATGTACAGGAAATCACCCAGGCCCTGAAAAACGAGGGCTTCAAAATAGTATAATCGCCATACAAAGGAGTTTAAAGCATATGGATACCAGAAAATATTCAATCGGTTACTACCCCGCTCCGGGGAATCACTATAAGTGGGTTCAGAAGGATCACATCGAAAAGGCTCCCCAATGGTGCAGCGTGGACCTGCGGGACGGCAACCAGAGCCTGGTGATCCCCATGAGCCTGGATGAAAAGCTGGAATTTTACCATATGCTGCTGCGGGTGGGCTTTAAGGAAATCGAAGTGGGCTTCCCCGCCGCCTCCGAGACGGAGTACGAGTTCTTAAGGACTCTGATCGAGAACCACATGATCCCCCAGGACGTGACGGTCCAGGTGCTGACTCAGTGCCGGGAGCATATCATCCGCAAGACCTTCGAAGCCTGCAAGGGCGCTCCCAGCGCCATCATCCACTTCTATAACTCCGTGTCCGTGGCCCAGCGGGAGCAGGTCTTCCGCAAGAGCAAGGAGGAGATCAAGCAGATCGCCATCGACGGAGCCAGGCTGGTGAAGAAGCTGGCGGCGGAATACGAAGGCAACTTCCGCTTCGAGTACTCCCCCGAGAGCTTCACCGGCACGGAGCCGGAATACGCCCTGGAGGTCTGCAACGCCGTTCTGGACGTGCTGGAGCCGGGTCCCACCAACAACGTGATCATCAACCTGCCGGTGACCGTGGAAATGAGTATGCCCCACATCTACGCCAGCCAGGTGGAGTACATCAGCGAGAACCTGAAATACCGGGAGCATGTGACGCTGTCCCTGCACCCCCACAACGACCGGGGAACCGGCGTGGCGGACACGGAGCTGGCACTGCTGGCGGGCGCGGACCGGGTGGAGGGGACCCTCTTCGGCAACGGCGAGCGCACCGGCAACGTGGACATCGTGACTCTCGCCATGAACATGTACTCCCACGGCGTGGACCCGGAGCTGGACTTCTCCGACATGCCCGCCATCTGCAAGACCTATGAGGAATGCACCCGGATGCACGTCTACGAGCGCAGCCCCTACGCGGGCGCTCTGGTCTTTGCCGCCTTCTCCGGTTCCCACCAGGACGCCATCGCCAAGGGCATGACCTGGCGCAAGGAAAAGAACCTCTACCAGTGGACGGTACCCTACCTTCCCGTGGATCCCCGGGACATCAACCGCACCTACGACGCCGACGTCATCCGGGTCAACTCCCAGAGCGGCAAGGGCGGCATCGGGTACCTGCTGGAGCAGGCCTACGGCTACATCCTGCCGCCCAAGATGCGCGAGCACTTGAGCTACCAGTGCAAGAGCGTCTCCGACCACGACCATCGGGAGCTGAAGTGCGAGGACGTGCTGGCCATCTTCATGGACAGCTACCTGAACATCCGCAGTCCTCTGGCCGTATCCGACATGCACTTCACCCAGCGGGAGGACGGGGTCTCGGCGGTGGTGACCTTCCTGCGCCACGGCCGGGAGGCCACCCTCCACTGCCAGGGCAACGGTTCTCTGGACGCCGTCAGCAACGCCCTGAAGGAATACACCGGCAGGAAATACACCCTGAAGGTCTACACCGAACACAGCGTTCAGGAGCGAAGCTCCGGTTCCACCGCCGCGGCCTACATTGGGTTGGAAAATGAAAGCGGCACCATGAGCTGGGGCGCCGGCACGGACACCGACATCATCAAAGCCGGCGTGAACGCATTGATCAGCGCTTTCAATAATATGACGAATTAAGATATTAGATATAAGATATAAGATACAAGATATCTGGGAAATCACTGTATACACTCCGATGGTTCTGCAAGTGTCGGACCCGCACCAAAGCCTTCTCCTTGAGGAGAAGGTGCCCCAGGCCGCAGCCTGGGGCGGATGTGGTGTTACAGCAGTACGAATTCGCCGAAATGCTCCGATAGAGGGCACTGCCTACTGCACACCACATCAATCTCGCTACGCTCGACAGCTTCTCCTCAAGGAGAAGCCTTGGGCGCTGTAAGCACCACAGCAGCTATCGAAGCTGGCCGAAATCTACCCTATCTTATATCTCATATCTCGTATCTCATATCTCGTATCTCATATCTTCAACCATCTCCATTATATAAACAACTGTAAAGGAGCGAATCATCTTGGGAATGACAATGACGCAGAAGATCCTCGCCGCCCACGCGGGTCTGGAATCGGTAAAGGCCGGACAGCTTATCAGCGCGAAGCTGGACATCGTCCTGGGCAACGACATCACCACCCCTGTCGCCATCAACGAATTTGAGAAAAACGGCTTTACCCAGGTTTTCGACAAGGACCGGGTCGCCATCGTCCTGGACCACTTCGTCCCCAACAAGGACATCAAGGCGGCGGAGCAGTCCAAGCAGTGCCGGGAATTCGCCTGCAGCCAATGCGTCAGCCATTTCTATGACGTAGGCAAAATGGGCATTGAGCATGCGCTGCTGCCGGAGCAGGGCATCGTCACCGCAGGCGACTGCATCATCGGTGCGGACAGCCACACCTGCACCTACGGCGCTCTGGGGGCCTTCTCCACCGGCGTGGGCAGCACCGACATGGCGGCAGGCATGGCCACCGGCACCGCCTGGTTCAAGGTCCCTTCCGCTCTTCGCTTTGAGCTGACCGGAAAGCTGCCCCCCGTCTGCAGCGGCAAGGACGTGATTCTCACCATCATCGGCATGATCGGTGTGGACGGAGCCCTTTATAAGAGCATGGAGTTCACCGGCCCCGGCGTCGCCTCCCTGAGTATGGACGACCGGCTGTGCATCTGCAACATGGCCATCGAGGCAGGCGCCAAGAACGGCATCTTCCCCGTGGATGAAACCACGGTCAGCTACATGGATGGCCGCTGCGAGCGCCAGGGCGTCATCTACACCGCCGACGCCGACGCCGAATACGAGCAGACCTATACCATCGAGTTGGACAAAATCGTCCCCACCGTGGCCTGCCCTCACCTGCCGGAGAACACCAAACCTGCCGATACCTTAAGCGATATTAAGATCGATCAGGTGGTCATCGGCAGCTGCACCAACGGCCGTATGGAGGATATGGAAACCGCGTACCGGATTCTCAATGGCAAAACCGTGGCCCCGGGGGTACGCTGCATCATCATCCCCGCCACCATGCAGATCTACCGGGAGTGCGTCCAGCGGGGCTATGTCACCGCCTTCATCGACGCGCGCGCCGTAGTCTCCACCCCCACCTGCGGACCCTGCCTGGGCGGCTATATGGGCATCCTGGCCGCGGGCGAGCGCTGCGTGGCCACCACCAACCGTAACTTTGTGGGCCGCATGGGCCATGTGAGCAGCGAGGTGTATCTGGCCAGCCCCGCCACCGCCGCTTCCAGCGCCCTCACCGGATACATCACCGCTCCCAAGGAGGTCTGAACATGAAAACCCAAGGACATGTTTTTAAATATCCCGACAACGTGGATACCGACGTGATCATTCCCGCCCGGTACCTGAACACTTCCGACGCCAGGGAACTTGCCAGGCACTGCATGGAGGACATCGATCCCACCTATATCACCCGGATGCAGCCCGGCGACATCATGGTGGCCGGCTGGAACTTCGGCTGCGGCTCCTCCCGGGAACACGCCCCCCTGGTCATCAGGACCTGCGGCACCGGCTGTGTCATCGCCAAGAGCTTTGCCCGGATCTTCTACCGCAACGCCATCAACATCGGTATGCCCATCCTGGAATGCGAGGCTGCCGCCGAGGAAATTCAGCCCGGAGACGAGGTTGCCATCGACTTTGACACCGGTGTCATCTCCGATTTGACCACAGGAAAGACCTACCAGGCGGAGCCTTTTCCGGAGTTTATACAAAATATTATTCAAAAGGGCGGACTGCTTGCTTCTTTGAAGGAGATGTGATAAAATGGCACAAAATATCGCGGTCATTCGCGGAGACGGTATCGGTCCGGAAATTGTGGAGCAGGCGCTGCTGGTGCTGAACCGGGTGGCAGAGCGCTTCGGCCACGAGTTTACCTACACCGACGTGGACATGGGCGGCAATGCCATCGACAAGTGGGGAGATCCCCTGCCTCAGGAAATGCTGCAGCGCTGCCTGGATTCCGACAGTGTTCTTTTGGGCGCCGTAGGCGGCCCCAAGTGGAACGACGTTCCCGGCCCCATGCGCCCCGAAAAGGGCCTGCTTCGGCTCCGGGCGGGCATGGGCGTTTACAGCAACAACCGCCCTGCCAAAATCTGGCCCCAGCTGGCCTCCGCCTCCCCTCTGAAGCAGGAGATCGTGGACAAGGGCATCGACTTTCTCATCGTCCGGGAGCTGATCGGCGGCATCTACTTCGGCAAGCACGAGACCGTCACTGAGAACGGGGAAAAGGTAGCCATTGATGAGCTGCGCTACAGTGAGGAAGAGATCCGCCGCATTGGCCGCATCGGCTTTGAGACCGCCCGGAAGCGCGGGAAAAGGCTCTGCTCCGTGGAAAAGAGCAACGTGCTGGATTCCTCCCGGCTGTGGAAGAAGGTCATGCATGAGCTGGCCGCCGAGTATCCCGACGTGGCGCTTTCCGATATGCTGGTGGACAACTGCGCCATGCAGATCGTTCGCGACCCCAGCCAGTTTGACGTGATCGTGACGGAGAACATGTTCGGCGACATCCTCTCCGACGAAGCCTCCATGATCACCGGTTCCATCGGCATGATTCCCTCCTCCTCTCTGGGGCAGACCTCCCGGGGACTGTATGAGCCCATCCACGGCTCCGCGCCGGACATCGCGGGCAAGGACGTGGCAAACCCCATCGGCACCATTCTGGCCGCCGCCATGATGCTGCGCTACTCCTTCGACATGGAGAAGGAAGCGGACGCCATCGAGTCCGCCGTCTCCCAGGTCCTGGACGCAGGCTACCGCACCAGAGACATTCTTCCCGCCGACCCCACCGGCTGCACCTTAGTCGGCTGCCAGGAAATGGGAAGAAGAATCATCGAAAATCTGTAACGGCTCCGGAATCAGGAAAAGGTTCGTTTTTGCAGGCGCAAAGCGCCATGGCTTCCCCCGGGATGCGAATCAATAGTTGAAAAGTAATGAAAACATAGCAAAAGCAAGACAAGAGAAAATATGGAAGAGCAAACTGGAAAGGGAACGAAC
>SFQY01000085.1 GCA_004562395.1 bacterium
GAACGCTGCAAAGGGGAACGGATTGCCACGCCAGTGTGCGCACTGGCTCGCAATGACAGGAAAATCGGGGCCTGGTTCCTTAAGTTGATGACATTGCCCCGGGGGGAAGGTGCTTAAGTAGCGCACACTGGGGCGGATGAGGAACGGCGATGTGTTCCGAATCGGTATGCATTTCGTTAAAAAGGTACATTGGGAAAGGTTGTACCGTTTGAATTGACAGCATTGCGAATGGCAAGGTGTCGCCATTCCTCATCCACCGCTTCGCGGTCCCCCTTCCCCCCGGGGGAAGGCATTGCGCGGCACTCATCCTTACAAACACCTTTTTACCAGGCTGGGGAGGAAGGTTCTCGGCCACAACAATGAAAAATCCCAAGGAGGCACATATCATGCTCATTGACCAATACGCCGAGTGCATCATCGGCGCCATCAACACCATCCGCAGGGAGGAGGCGGGAAAGCTTCTGCGGGCTGCGGAAATGGTGGCGGATACCCTGGCCCGGGACGGGCTGATCTACGTCTTCGGCTGCGGGCACTCCCACATTCTGGCGGAGGAGACCTTCTACCGGGCCGGGGGGCTGGCCTGCGTGGCGCCCATGCTCTATCCGCCGCTGATGCTCCATGAGGGAGCCGCCGAGAGCAGCCGCCTGGAGCGGCAGCCGGGGCTGGCGGAGAAGGTGCTGGGGCAGTACCCCATCAGCCGGGAGGATATGCTCTTCTGCCTGTCCACCTCCGGGATCAATCCGGTGCCGGTGGAGCTGGCCCAGGCTGTCCGGGACCGGGGCATCGCCACCGTGGCCATCTGCTCCGGGGCCTACTTTGACCAGCCCTCCCGGTGCGCCGGCGGGAAGCACCTGTACGAGGCCGCGGACCTGTGGATCGACAACCAGGCCCCCCACGGGGACGCCTGCCTGCTGCCGGAGGGCAGCGCCTTGAAGACCACCCCCCTTTCCACCATCACCGGCGCCTACATCCTCAACAGCATCCTGGCGGAGGGGACCCGGCTGGCACTGGCCCGGGGGGTGGATGTGCCCGTCTACCTCAGCGGCAATATCCCCGGAGGGGCGGAGCGGAATGAGGCCCTGATCCGGCGGTTTTCCCCCCGGATCCGCCATTTATAAGGAAGGAGGGACCAAGGTGGAGCAAAGAGAGCCTGTCATCGGCGCCGTGGGCCTGGGCGGGGAATCGGTTTTCCTGTCCGTGGACCACTTCCACGCCCCCGGGGAGACCCTCCGGGCGGAGGGGTTCTTCCTGGAGCCGGGGGGAAAGGCCTATAACCAGGCGGTGGCCGCGGCCCGTTTGGGGGCCAGGGTCTGCTTCTTCGGGGCCGTGGGCCGGGACTCCGGAGGCAGCCTCTGCCGGGAGGTGCTGGTCCGGGAGGGGATCCGGCCGGTGCTGGAGGAAACCCCGGACGCCAACACCGCCTACGCCTGCATCCTGACGGACCGGAGAGGGGAGAACCAGGTCACCGTGAGCCGGGGGGCGGCGGAGCGGCTGTCCGGGGAGTTCCTGCGCAGCCGGGAGGAGGAGCTGGCCCGGTGCAGCCATCTGCTGCTGGGGCTGGAATGCCCCCTGGAGGCCACCCTCACCGCCCTGGAGCTGGCCAAAAAGCACGGGATCTTCACCATCCTGAATCCCGCCCCGGCGCTGGCGCTGGAGGGAGAGCTTCTGCGGTCCTTTGACCTGATCACCCCCAACCAGCAGGAGGCGGCGGTGCTGCTGGGGCTGGACCACACCCCGGAGCCACAGCAGCTGGCCCGGCTGCTGCGGGAGGCGGGGCTGACCAGAACGGTGGTGACCCTGGGAAGCAGGGGCGCCCTGGCGGTCACCGAAGAGGGCGGGCTGCTGTTTCCCGCCCTGCCGGTGAAGGCCGTGGACACCACCGGCGCCGGGGACACCTTCAACGCCGCCCTGGCCGTGGCCCTCAGCCGGGGCAGGACCCTGCCGGAGGCAGTGGAGTTCGCCACCAACGCCTCCGCCTGGAGCGTCAGCCGCAGCCACGTGCTGGCCTCCTTGCCCACCGCCCGGGAGCTGGAGGCAAGCTTCCGGCCTGTGTCGCCGGTGAGGGTGGAGTGAAGGATGCGGAGATGAACCACCGCGCAGGGGACGCAGATATAAGATAGGAGATATGAGATATAAGATGTGGTATCCCCTTCGGGGATGATTTTGAATTTGCTGATCGGTTTTGCCCTGCTGTACGATAAATTGGAATTTGTAGGGGTGCGCTGCACCATACCTTCCCCCGGGGGCAATGTCATCAACTTAAGGAACCAGGCCCCGTTTTCCCTGTCATTGCGAGCCAGTGCGCACACTGGCGCGGCAATCCGTTCCCCTTACAACGTCA
>SFQY01000034.1 GCA_004562395.1 bacterium
TCGAAGGCGGTGGCGAAGGCCACGGGGATGTCGATGTTGGTGATCTTCAGCTTGATGTCCCGGGCCTCCAGAGAGGTGGCGTTCCACTTGGAGGTATCCAGCTGCTGGATCAGGGACTTGGGAACCCGGAACATGTTCTCGGTCTCGTTGGAGACAACGGGGAAGCCCAGGCAGATGGCGCCGGCGCCGTAGGAGACGATCTCGTCGGACAGGGGCTTGTAGGCGTTGACGAAGGCCCGGACGCGGTCCATGGTGTACTTGGACAGGGCGGCGAAATCACCGGGGGTGACGTTGCCGAAGATCAGGGCCGCGCGGATGGCCACGGACACCACGTGGATCACGGACTGCATCTCGTAGCCCAGGGGAACCACACGGACGTTCTCGCCCAGCTTCATGCCGGCGTCGTAGCAGTGCTTGATGGAGTCGCCGGTCAGGGTGACCAGAATGCCCTGGGCCTGGTAGGACTTGGCCAGAGCCACGGTCTCAGCGGGATCCTCCGCGCCGCCGATGATAACGGCCACACCGGGGATATCGCCGGTGACCAGGGGCACGCCCAGGTTCCGGACGAAGGCATCGGACAGGTGGCCCATTTCGGGCTCGCTGTAGGGCTCAGCGCCGTGCAGATACTTCAGCGCTTCCAGGAACTCCGCGCACAGGGCGGAGGCGATGCCGCTTTCGAAGGCGTCGTGCAGGCGGTTGTTGCGGGTCATTTTTGCCTTGATGGTGTCCATGGCGGCCTTCATCTCACCCAGGGTGGTGATCTTCACGCCGGTGACGCCATAGTAACAGGGCAGGCTGTAAGCGGTGCCGGGGAAGGACACTGCTTCGCTCTCGCCGTAGGTGGCGATGGCCTCATCAATGGCGGCTACGGTGCGGGCGTAGTTGTAGTCGTTGCCGCCAAAAACTCTTTCAAAAAGTGTCACGGTTTACCCTCCTATATTGTTTTGATGGATCCTGTCAGGATTCATCCCGATCCAAAATCGCTTTGATTTTCCGAATCTCGTCGATTGCCGTGGGACTGAAATCGTAGGGAGACTTTCCCTGCCGGTCGGCGTCCATGATTTCGGGGTTGTAGTGGACGAAGCCCAGAAGATCCGCTTCGGGGATGGCGCCACGGATGAACTGCTCGTCCCGCTCATCCCGGATCTTGTTGGCCACCACCCGGACCTGCTTCACGCCCAGATCGGAGGCCAGGCGCTTGACATTGTGGTAGGTCTGAACGGACCGGGCGCCGGGCTCGATGACCACGATGAACTGGTCCATATTGGACGCGGTGCCCCGGCCCAGATGCTCCAGTCCGGCCTCCATGTCCATGATGACCACATCGTTTTTGCGGTAGGTCAGGGCGGACAGGATGGCCTTCAGCATCACATGCTCCGGGCAGACACAGCCACTGCCGCCCACGTCCACGGTGCCCATCACCAGCAGCTTCACGCCGTTGATGTCCCGGGAGAAGGTGTCGGGAATGTCGGCTACATAGGGGTTGAGCTTGAAGAACTTGTTGGCGGCGTTGGCGCCGGTCCGTTCTTCCACCAGGGTCCGCATTTTGGAAATGGGGACGATGGCATCCACTTCTTCCTGGCTCAGTCCCAGAGCCAGCCCCAGATTGGCGTCGGGGTCCACGTCGGCGGCCAGAACGGTCCGGCCTTCGTCGGCGTAGAGCCGGGCCAGGGTAGAGGCCAGGGTGGTTTTGCCCACGCCGCCCTTACCGGTAATCGCTACTTTCATTGGAAAGACCTCGTTAAAAATAGTAAGCCATTGTAGGGCGGGGAAAAGCCCCCGCCGTTCCCTCTGCGTAACCTCTGGCGGCGGGAGCAAGCCCCCGCCCTACCGTTGCGTAGGGGAACGTGGCGGTATTGCGTTAGATGCCCAGGGCGGCGCGCTTGGCTTCGATGCACTCGATCATCTTGTCGCCCAGCTTCTCAATATCGGTCTCCACAACGAACCGGGCCTCGACCCAATCCTTGACGCCGTGATCGCCCTGCAGCAGAGCGGTGACTTCCTCGGAGCCCTTGGAGTAGGGGTCCACACCCAGGAAGGTCTCAATACCGGTAGCCACAACGTAGTTGCCGATGGAGACGGCCTTCTCGGACATCCATTCGGGAGCGCAGCCCACCACGGGGACCTGGGAGATGTTGATGCCCCAGTCCTTGGCGATGTCGGAGGCCAGGATCATCATACGGGAGATATCCACGCAGGAGCCCATGTGCAGGACGGGGGGAATACCCGCCAGCTCGCACACACGCTTCAGACCGGCGCCGCAGTACTCCTTGGCCTTCACGGGATCCATCAGACCGGCCTTGGCGGCGGCCTGAGCGGCACAGCCGGAGGCGATGACGATGATGTCGTTCTCCAGCATCTTCTTCATCAGGCCGATGTGGGCGGAGTCGGGACGGACCTTGGGGTTGTTGCAGCCGACCATGGCCACGGCGCCCCGGAGGACACCGGAGTGGACGCACTCGACCAGAGGCTTGGTGGTGCCGAACTCATCCAGCTGGGAGTTGGCAACGCCGTCCAGAACCTTCTTGATGGCCTCGACAGAGTAGCCCACGCGGGCGTTCTGCTTCAGGTTGGGAATGTTGACCATCTCGGGATTCCGGTTCTTGAAGTTCTCCACAGCCATTCTCACGATGGCCTTGGCGTTCTCACCGGCGTTGGCGGCGGAGAAACGGACGAATTCGGAGTCGGGCATCCGGGCGATGGGGGAGGTGGTGATAAACTTGGTATGGAAGCACTTGCTCAGGGGGCCCAGAGCGGGGAAGATGCACTGCACGTCCACCACGATGGCTTCGCAGGCGCCGGTGAGAACCACGTTCTCCTGGTTCAGGTAGTTGCCGGCCATGGGGATGCCGTGACGCATGGCGACCTCGTTGGAGGTGCAGCAGACACCGGAAATGGTGATGCCCTTGGCGCCCACGGACTTGGCCAGAGCGATCATCTCGGGATCGTTGGCGTAGTAAACGATCATCTCGGACAGGGAAGGATCATGGCCGTGAACCACGATGTTGACGTTGTCCTTCTCCATAACGCCCAGGTTGGCGGTGGTGTCCACGGGCTTGGGAGTGCCGAACAGGACATCGGAGAATTCGGTGCCCATCATGGAGCCGCCCCAGCCGTCGGACAGGCCGGCCCGCAGGGACTGACGGATCAGAGCTTCCGGCAGGGAAGAGCAGCCCATGTGGGTCATGTGCAGGGACTGGGAGACTTCCCGGTCGATGGCCCGGGGCTCGATCTCGGCCTCATGCCACAGCTGCTGGGTGTGCTCGGGAGCCCGCTTCAGGAAGCGCTGGGTGCCGAAGGGCTTGCCGTACTCCAGCAGGCCGGTCTCAGCGACCTCGTGGGCCAGATCATAGATGTCCTTGCCTTCGGTCTCGATGCCCCATTCCTTGGCGATGCGGATCAGCTTTTCGGGGTCCTTGACGGTGTAGTTGCCGCCTTCCTTGGTCTGGTACAGGGTGTGGCAGATCTCACGGCCGTGGTCGGAGTGGGTCGCTGCGCCGCCCGCAGTGAAGCGCAGGTAGTTACGGCCGACGATACCGTGAACGTCACAGCCGCAGATACCCCGGGGAGCCTTCTTGGTGATACGGCAGGGGCCCATGGAGCAGATACGGCAGCAGGTGCCGGATTCGCCGAAGCCGCAGTGAGGAGTCTGGTTCTTGACCCGCTGCTGCCAGGTGTCAGCGCCAACCTTCTGCGCGGTTTCCAGCAGAGTGTTGGTGGCAGCTTCCATCTCCTCGATGGTGGTTAAAGATGCCCAATCCTTCAAAGTGATTTCCTCCTATAACATGATTCTGATTCATTACGGTACTACTCTATGCGGACATAGTGTATCGATAGTATTGTACCAATTAAATGCAATGGTGTCAACTGTCGAATTTAACACATTTTGCTATCCCCCGTGGGGGGATTTCCATACTTTTTTGTGACGGTTGAAAACACCGGGTTTCCGGGGTTCCCAGGCAGGGCAAAATGTGGAAAGATGCCTGCCGATCTGATACGGCAAAAGGATCGTTTCCCGTAATACCGCGTAGTAGCGTGTTAATGCCAAAGCTTTATGTTTTCGTAGGGCGGGGTCATGACCCCGCCGACCAGGTGGCGATGATTGAGTGGCTGGTTGAATGGTACAGGGTACCCTCGCGCAAACCGTGGCCGCTGGGATGTGGGGGAATAAAGGCTTAGGCATGGCCGGAGGACGCGAAAAACCGCCGCCGGGGGTTCCGGCGGCGGGGGAGGGGTCAATTACCAGATCACGCGATTGTCGTGGGGCAGGATCTCCACATCGTTCATGCCGTGATCCAGAAGCCAGCGCAGGGTATTTTCGCTATCCGGGAACACACCGATGCTCCAGCTGCACTGCTCCCCCCGGAGGCTGAGCCAGAAGGAGTTATCGGCGTAATAGCCTTTTTCGGTGTAGCTGCGGGCTTCGTCTGTGGTGAAACGGAAGTGCCCGGAGTGGAAGAAGGGATCCTGGGCCATGGTTCCCGCTTCACAGTCGGCCTGAATGGCGGCAATGAGCGCCTCCGCGTCCTGCCGGGTCAGATCTTTCACATCGGAGAAGGATTCTCCCGGATAACTGAAGCTTATGGTCTTGGCGCTGCTCAGCACCATGGGCAGAACCTTCTCATCCCGTCCGTTAATGCGGATGGTGTAGGTGTCGACGGCATCCCAGCGGCTCAGATATTCCCGGGCGATCTGTCCCGCCGGGGAGTCCGTCCAGACCCGGTAGCGGCGGCGCATCGTGCTGCCGTTTTCCATCCGATAGGTCAGAGTGATCTGGGTGGCGTAGCGGTACCGCGCGTCCTCAGGTTCCTCGTCGCTCAGGGAGGCTATGGTATCCGAATAACGGACCCATTCTCCGCTGTCCGTCAGAATGTAGGTCCCGTAGTCCTCCAGGGGGGATTGGGCGGCGTGGCGCTGAAGCTCGAGGATGTCCTCCACATCCGCCTCCGACCTCAGGGTGATCCCCTGGGTGCGGATGGATTCCAGAAGGACGGAGCTGACCTTGGCAGGGTCGGGAAGCCGGGTCCGGATGCCCAGAACATCCAGCCTGGTCAGTCCCAGAGTGATGGCGAACACTGCCGCCAGACCGATGAGGCCATAGAAGTTTTTCAGACGGAACACCCGGGTGGAGCGCTCCAGCAGCATTTTCCCGACGAACCAGCCCACCACCAGTCCCACGGCCGGGAACAAATAGTTGGCTTTTCCCAGTCCCAGGAAGACATACAGGCAGAACTGAGCGCCTGCGGCCACGGTGACGGCGCACAGCACCTGGAACACCGGCACCAGCCCCCGGAAGGCCACGGCGTCGCTCGCGCATTCCAGCTTCCGCCGGCGGTAGAGCAGCAACGCGCCCAGAGCGAAGAGAATGCCGACACCCGCGCAGACAAGCAGGCTCTGCCAGCGGTCCGTCAGCTGGAATTGGGCAAACTCCCACCGGCCGGTCTGCTGGAACTTGTCCCGAAGAACGCTGTATTCGCTGACCTCAAAGAAGGGCGAATCGGTCATGTGAAAGAAGGGGGTCAGGGTATGGGCCAGGGCCGTGGGAGTGATGACGCCGTAGAGCAGCGGGGTATACAGGGTGTCCACCAGCCAGTAGACGATGTAGGCGCCGAAGTTCAGCAGCCCGTAGCCCGCGGCCATGGTGAAGCGGTTTCCCACGCACATGGCGGCAAAGGCTGCAATGCCGAAGAAGCAGATAAATTCCAGATTGGAGCCCAGGAAAAGCCACCAGGCCATCTGCCAGGCGTTCTCAAAGAGACTGCCCGACATCAGGGGAAGGGTTGCCAGGGCCATCACCGCCGTGGGAATCAGGGAGAAGCACAGCCCGTCCAGCAGGTTGGTCACGAACCAGGCCTCCCGGCGCAGGGGCAGGGCATGGAGGGCATTGCACATGCGGCTGTTGTACAGGTCGCCGAAGAGCAGCTGGGCCACCAGCAGAGCATAGCCCAGATTCACCCCACCCATGACCTGAATCATCTGGCTCACCTGATAGGTAAACTGGAAGTCCCGGTACCTGTCGGAGCTGCCGGCGGCGTTGGAATACACCAGGAACAGTCCCAGCACCAGGCAGAGGGTGTACAGAACCCACACCGGCGCGAACCGTGTCAGGTTTTTCCGGAAAACGGTCTTGTTAAAGCAGGATGTCTTTGACCGCATAGTCAACACCTCCCAGTTCATAGATAAAGATCTCCTCCAGGGACAGAGGCAGCACGTCGAAGTAGGCGGGCCCGGAAGCGGCGGCCCTGGCGCTGATTTCCGGAGCCTGGCCCCGGACGATGAGGGTTTTCAGCCGTCCGGAGACGGATTCGTGGAGAATTTCCAGCCCGTCAGGGGTATTGCCCACCAGCTGAAGCTTGTGGGTCCGGCCCTGCATATCCGCCAGACTCTTTTCCAGCAGCATTTTGCCGTGATCCATGATGCCCACGTGGTCGCAGACATCCTCCAGCTCCCGCAGGTTGTGGGAGGAGATCAGCACGGTGGTGCCGTGCTCCGCCACGTCGGAGAGGATCAGGCTCATGACCTGCCGCCGCATCACCGGGTCCAGACCGTCCACAGGCTCGTCCAGGATCAGGACCTCCGGCCGGGTGCAGATGGTCAGGTGGAAGGCCGCCTGCTTCTGCATACCCTTGGAAAACCGGCGGATGGGGACGTTTTTGGGAAGCTGGAAGACCTCATACAGCCGGCTGAACAACTCCGTATCAAACCGGGGATAGATGCCCTGATAGAACCGGCGCATGTCCTCCAAGGTGGCGCTGGGGAAGTAGAAGACGTCGTCGGGAATATAGCCGATGACGGATTTTACCTCCGGATTTTCGTAGATGGGCCGGCCCTCCATGGTGACCTCGCCGCTGTCGGGGCGGTAGACGCCGGTAAGGTGGCGGATGGCGGTGGATTTGCCCGCGCCGTTGGGACCCACCAGACCGTACACCGTTCCTCTGGGGACCGTCAGGGTCAGCTCCTCCAGAGCCCGGAAGCTGCCGAAGGTCTTGACCACGTTTTTCATTTCAAGCATTGTTCGTTCCTCCCTCCTGAAGCCGGGCCGTCAGGCTTGCCCTGGGGACCCCCAGAGCCAGCAGCGCAGCCGACGCCTCGTCAAACGCCGCGAACCAGCGCTGACGCTCCTGCTCCTGCGCTTCATCCCCGCCGGATACAAAGCAGCCCTTTCCCGGCACGGTGACAATCCAGCCGTCCACCTCCAGCTGGCGGTAGGCGCGCTGGATGGTATTGGGATTGATGGCCAGCGCGGACGCCAGCTCCCGCACGCTGGGGAGCTTTTCCCCTGGCTGCAAAATGCCGGTGGCAATCTGCTCCCGGTAGCCGTCAATGATCTGGGCGTAGATGGGCCGCACGTCCCGGTAGTCTAAATGTACCATGTTCTCCCTCCTTGTCAGATGACAGTCAGAGGCCGCTGCCCTCTTAACTGTACTAGCTGTTCTAGTACGGTTAGTATAACAAATCCCCGCCTCTGTGTCAAGGCGGGGAATTCTTAAGATTTTCTTGTGCATTCCGTTGTGCCCAAAATACCCGGCAGCGCCCCAAGCCTTCTCCTTGAGGAGAAGGTGCCCCAGTCCGCAGACTGGGGCGGATGTGGTGTGCGGTACACAGTCGTGATGATCGAGACATTTCGGCGAAAACGTACCGCGGTAACACCACATCAGTCTCGCTTCGCG
Organism: bacterium; assembly: GCA_004562395.1. Classification (GTDB taxonomy): domain Bacteria; phylum Bacillota; class Clostridia; order Oscillospirales; family Oscillospiraceae; genus Faecousia. Next base: position 7,671 of record SFQY01000034.1, read on the forward strand.
AGACAGCTTCTACCAAAGGCACGCTTCGCAGTCCTCAAGGAGAAGCCTTTGCTGCGCATCCCACTCTTGTGGAACCATCGCGCATTCGTGCGCGAAACGATCCTTTATCAAAGCCGCCTGGGGAAACGTTGCGGATTCGCCGAAACCGGTGGGAAAATGTACCCATTACCGCCGGGCGACCGCAAGGGTCGCCCCTACGCGGATGGGGTCTTCTTTTTCGTCCGGACGACCCGGTAGCTGTGTAGGAAAATTACGTTCTTTTCCTGCTCCTGAGCAGCTTCTTTCCCAGACCCAGAAGGCTGTCCCACACAATGGCCGTCAGCACAGACATGGCCAGAACGATGAGGGGGAACAGATACGGCTCCTTCCCGCCCAGGACGGCAGCCAGGGGCTGCTTGCAGAATTCCTCATAAAACAGGGTGAAGATCAGGTGGAACAGATAGATCCAGGTGGACAGGGGACCGCATTTCAGTACGGCCCGCTGGGCTTTCTCCGACCGGACCGGCATCCGGGGGTGGGATACCAGGAACAGCATCAGCCCGGGGATGGTCAGAAGCATTCCGAAGGGAAGAAGCCCGATGCGGGAGGCTTTCCACTGCAGAACGCTGAGCAGCAGTCCGCCCAGGATGAGCAGAAGAAAGGTCTTCGCCGTGAACCGGAAAACCCGGAAGATCCGGTCCTGATATTCATGCAGGAAGAGTCCCGCCGCGAACATGGGCAGACCGATCAGCCAGCCGTTCCGGCAGACCAGATAAGGAACCTCGCCCCCTGCCACAGGCAGGATGACCTCGCACACAAAGCAGACCGTAAACAGGCAAAGGCAGAGTCCGTAAAAGGGACGGTAGTCGATGGTATCCCTGTCCCAGAAACGGGTGTAGAGCAGGAAAACCAGATAGCAGACAATGAGGGCATTGAGATACCACAGGTGACCGGCGATGGGGTGCTTGTGCAGCACCAGCAGCTCGATCAGCTCTCCCGGTCCGGGAATCATGCTCCGCAGGTACATGATGGTGCTGCCGCCGTTCAGCTCCGTGGCCACGCACCCGTAGAGAAGGTGGGCGCCGGTGCCCAGCAGGAGCAGCTTTACAATGTGGATGGTCCGCCGGGTCACGTCCTCACCGGAGGCACGGTAGTTGAAATAGCCGGAGATCATAAAGAAAAGCGGCACGGCGAAGTGCCCCAGGCAATCCATCAGGCCTCCCAGGTCTCCGGGAAACCGGGCGTGAATAAAAACCACGAAAAACGAGGCTACCAGCTTGCAGCATTCCATGGACTGGTTTCTGGCGCACCTTTGGGGCAAGGCCTGATCGGGCTTTCTTTCGGAAGTTAACATAACACTCTCACTCCTTTTGGGGACGCGCTTTCTGTCGATTTGCTTATTTTATCATATCCCGGCGGGATATGCAAATAAAAAGAACTGCCAGCGGTCCGGGGCGGGAGAAACGCCGGATTTTCCGGCGGGGAGAGAAAATTTTCCCAAAACCGGCCGGGAGGGCTGCTGATTTTGAAGAAAAGGGGTATCCTTTTCCTGGGCGGCATTTTCCGCCCGGAGGGAAAAAGATGAAAACGAACGCAAACCGATGGAAACGGGCCGGGGCCCTGTGGGCGGTGCTGGTGATTCTGGCGGGAACCGGGGCTGCCTGCTCCCGGACCGGGGAGCCGGTGACGGCGTCCGGAACAGAGGTCACGGAACGGACGCAGCCCCCATCCCAGCCCTCTGCCGCGGCTGCCCCGGCGGAGCCGGATTGGCGGCTGCTGCTGGTAAATGCCCGGAACCCGCTGCCGGAGGGCTTTACCGTGGAGCTGAAGACGCTGGAAGACGGCCAGGCGGTGGACCGGCGGATCTGGCCGGACCTGTGCCGGATGCTGGAGGCGGCCCGGGAAGCGGGGCTGTCCCCGCTGATCTGCTCCTCCTACCGGACCAACGCCCAACAGCAGAGCCTGTTCCTGCGTAAGATCCGCCGTCTGGAAGCCCAGGGCCTGCCCCATCAGGAGGCCCGGGAGGAGGCGGCCCGGGTGGTGGCTCCGCCGGGGACCAGTGAGCATGAAACGGGGCTTGCGCTGGATATTACGGCACAGAGCTATCCCGTGCTGGAGCAGGATCAGGAGGACACCCCCGAACAGCAGTGGCTGATGGAAAACGCCTGGCGCTTCGGCTTCATTCTGCGCTATCCCCAGGGGAAAACCGAAATCACCGGGATCTGCTATGAGCCCTGGCACTACCGCTATGTGGGCCGTGAGGCGGCGAAGGAGATTCAGGAAAAGGGGCTGTGCCTGGAGGAATACCTGGCCGAACCGGAGACCGGAGGATAAGGCCCGCCGCCCGCGCCTCACCCTCCGGTTTGACAGAGAAAAAAGAGTATGCTATAATATTGCATAACTGCTTGGTTACGGCCTGAATTTCTTATGGAAAGGATCGTTTAGTGGAACATCTAGCAAATAATGCCGCACCCAACGTAGGGCGGGGGCTCGCCCCCGCCGAGCAGGTTGGATACATGCTCAGCTGTGTTAGACGCAGATATGCAAAACCATTGGTGCGTCGGCGGGGGCAAGCCCCCGCCCTACGTTGGGTGCGAGCGTAAATGATCCTTTTGCATATTATCCTTTGACGGGAATCCTTAACAGTTGATGACGTTGCCCCTGGGGGAAGGTTTGCGGGTGCTGCAGGAAAGGATCCTTTACGCACTGCGGGAGCAAACCCCAACCGGTCCGGCGCGAATCCAGAATGCATGACAGGAGGCGGAATATGGACACAAAGAGAAACATTGGCCTGGATATCCTCCGGGTCGCTGCCGCAATGCTGGTGATCATTTGCCATTCGGGCTTCTTCTCCGTGGGGATCAGCTTTCGGTTTCTGTCCTTTGGCGGTGTGCTGGCGGTGGAGATCTTTTTCGCGCTGAGCGGACTGCTGGTGGGAAAAAGCCTGATTCAGGCCGTGGTTGGTCCGGAGCCGGGAAAAGCACTGAAAAAGTTTTATGTAAATAGGCTTCTCCGAACGCTGCCCCTTTATTACATCATGCTCCTGGTAACGGCTGTTGTGTCGGGGAAGGGGATCCCCTTGTCCTGCTTTGTGTTTCTGCAGAATTTCAGCGAATCGGATCTGAGCTTCCTGCCGGTCTCCTGGAGCTTGTCCGTGGAGGCGTGGTTCTATTTTCTGATTCCACCTCTTTTCTGGCTGCTGTACAGGCTGCTGTCCGGGAAATTGGGGGAGAAAAGGGCCGTTTATCTCACCATCGGGATCCTCTGTGCCATCCCCTTCACGCTGCGCCTGTGCAGCGCCCTGGTGCTGGCTCCGGAATGGGATTACGGAATCCGCAAGCAGATTCCCCTCCGGCTGGATGCCATCATGATGGGCGTCTTCCTGGCCGCGCTGAAGCGCTACAGCGGGGAGCGCTATGGCCGGATCGCGCCGAAGGGCGGCTGCCTCCTTCTTTCCGCCGCAGGCATCGGGGGACTGTATCTTTTCTATTGCGCCTGGCTTGTGAAGGAAAGCAATTTTGACAGCTCCCCGTTCTGGAAGGTCGCTTTCTTTACCCTGCTGCCCCTCTTCTGCTGCCTGCTGGTTATGTACATGGAAAACGCAACCTGGAACGGGAAGCTCCGGACCGTAAAAGCCGCGAAACTGATCTGCGCCCTGAGTACCCTGAGCTATGGGGTCTATCTGATCCAGGTCTGCGTCTTCTCCGTGGTGTCGGAATATTTTGTGGACGCCCGGTTTGTTGTGAGCTGGCTGGGCTTCCTGGCCTCCATCGCGCTGACGGTTCTCCTGGCCCTGGCCGGCTACCGGCTGGTGGAGGTCCCCTCCGCAAGGCTTCGGGATAAATGGCTCCGGAAGCTGGACAAAACGGAAACTGTCAGCAACGTCTGACGAACAGGACTATATATCAGGGGACTGTCTCACCAAAGTAAAATTGCACAAATAGAGGAACTGTCATTGCGCACCAGTGACCGATGTCACTGGTGCGGTGACCGAAGGGAATGCCTTTGGTGCAATCCGTATTCCCCTTGAAATGTTCAGGCTACTGGCATTATGAAGGAGAACGGATTCCCACGCCAGTGTGCGCACTGGCTCGGAATGACAGTTATCTCTTTTTCTTGTACAATTTGATGGAACGGGCCCTTAGTGAGGCAGCCCCCTGTTTGCTGTGCGCCCAGCGGGCGCATACTTCAAAGGGTGAAAGTCCACCAACGAAACCAAGCAAGATATTAACCGCCAAGTGCGGGAACTGAAAACCGCCGGAGCGGACACCCTCTTTCTGGAATACGAACACGGGGACAGCAAGGTAAAGAGCCAACAGGAAGCAATGTTCGCACAGGCACAGGCGGGCGATACCATCCTCACATTGGAGGTTCCCCGGCTGGCACGAAGCACCCAGCAACTATGAGAAATCATTGGGCGAGTGCGGGAAAAGCGTCTGCGCCTTGTGATAATCTGCAGTATCACGCTGGATTGCCGGGAGGGCAGAGCCGACCCAATGAGCGAGGCTTTCTTACAGATGGCGGGTGTATTCAGTCAGTTGGAACTTGCTATGATACGGGAGCGTGTGCGGTCTGGTATGGCGAACGCCAAGGCCAAGGGTAAGCAGATAGGCAGACCGCAGACAACCAAGGACAGCATCCCCGCAATCTTCCTCCGGCACTATCCCGCCTATAAGAACGGGCAACTCAATATCACAGAACTGTCAAGGGTGTGCGATTTAAGCAGGACAACGATTTACAAATACATTTCTCTTTTGGAAGCATAAATAAAAGGAGCGGATATCCGCTCCTTTTATTACCTTCATCAGTTTATCAATCAAGACTTTCTAATTGTGATAAGAGAATCCAACCGTTTTTCGTATAAGCCCACTTAACACCAGAAACTGATTCCTTACGGATTATATTAATTGGCGCATCTATTCTTAAGTAACCAATAACATCAGCGTTTTGAGTTGGAGAAGCGTAGACTTCGATGAAGTTTTTTTCTAAACTGGTACCAGAAATAAAGAAATTCAAAGCAAAATACTCATTTTCAAAAGAAAGCGTGCCGATGGATTCCCCATTTATATCAATGTAATAGAAGGAATCATCTGTTTTAACAGCACGATAACCATAATCGGGCAAGCATTGTATATATTCGTCCAGTAGGGCTTGGTTATCCTGGAACGCAGTTAATGCGCTATATTTATACTCAAGTTTCGTAAAGGAATCGTTTGACGTTGTAGAATTGGAGTCAACTTGTCGAGCTAATACAATACTATCGACTGTAGGTAATGTGTGGTATTCTTCGTAGTATTTAACATCTCGCTCAAACTCATAATAGGGATTGATGTTTATGACAATTTCTCCATTTGAAATATACATTTTCGCAATAATCCGCGTGCTTTCAAAAATTGAATATATCCCGTTAGCATCCACGCTTGCTTCTATATTGGATTCCTTTAGGTAGGCAATATAGTTTGATAAAATGGTATTTATGTCGTGTGTATTGTTTTTCGGAGCATAGGTATATTCTTGATTCGTGATAATTCCATCGGTAGAATTACATAAATGACCCGTATTATTAACGGGGACAATTGTATCAACAGCAGGGAGAATGTCGCATTCTTCATAATACTTAATTTCAACTTGTACATATTCACTACTACGAACAAGAACTTGATCTGCATCCAAATTGTTGTGTAGCTCAACAGATTCTCCATCTGAAACAATTGCGTAAGATTCTTCTTTAGGGTTTCCCAAGTAAGTGTACTTAATTGTTACTGTATTTTCCTCAAGATGCCATATAAAGTTAATCATATCAGAACCATCGAAGAAGCCATTGCCATCTTCATTGAAAGTGATTTCTGTAGTAATTCCGTTACAATAAGTTTTCCAAGATTCGGCAATAAGTATGTCCATGTTCTGCTTGTTTTGTGAAATACCGCAGGAGTTGAGAGAAACACACAGAATTAATGTCAAACACCCAAGTAATATTCTCTTCATTATAATCACCTTCAAAATACGAGATAGATTTAGTATAGCAGATAAGGAAAGCAAAATCAATTAAGTATACCTGTTCTCTTTCCTTTTGGTATGCTATACTAACAGAAAACCCACCACAAGAGGGGGATTATATGGAAGAAAAGGAAAGTTGGGGTCTCACGGAAGAAGAAATCAAGCAGAGACTCCGCCAGCAAAACCAAGAGAACAGCAAAAGAGGCCCAACAAGGGGAGGTCGTTCCTCCGGGCAGGGCGTGAAACTGCTTTATATCCGGGATTATCTCTACGCCCACGCTACCAAGGAACACCCCAAGAACACCAATGATTTTGCGGGATTGTCCGGATAAAGATCCTTTCTTGGACATAATTCAGACCTCATGCTTCCCTGAAAAATGGGGGTGCAGGCATGAGGTCTGACTTCTGGGCAGGGAGTGGGGAACAGGATGCGGGATTCGAGGACACGAAGGTATTTAGATGAGTTCGAATCCCTCACAACGGCCATAATGAAGAGTGAATAGTGAAAAGGGAATAAGTAAAAATCCCGAACGCTTTTGCATTCGGGATTTTTGGCAGAGGATGAGGGATTCGAACCCCCGCAAACGGAGTCAGAGTCCGGTGTGCTACCGTTACACAAATCCTCTATATGCGATTGGTGGAGACAACAGGACTCGAACCTGTGACCTCATGCGTGTGAAGCATGCGCTCTAACCAGCTGAGCTATGCCTCCATACCGGAGCAGAAATCATTATACCACAATTTCCCGGAAAGTCAACCATTAATTATGGGAATTTTTCGCTTGATTTCTGTGGAATATCTGGTATTGTAACCATCAGCAGGGAGGGGATTTTCATGCGGTACGACAATATGGTTCCCGGGATCTTTCTGGACCGGCCCAACCGGTTTATTGCCCATGTGCGGATCGGCGGGAAGACGGAGACGGTTCACGTGAAAAATACCGGCCGTTGCCGGGAGCTGCTGCCGCCGGGGGCGGAGGTCTGGTGCCAGCGGTCCGGAAATCCCGCCCGGAAGACAGGATATGACCTGATCACGGTGCGCAAGGGCAGCCGCCTGATCAATATGGACTCTCAGGCGCCCAACGCCGCTGCCAGGGAGTGGCTGGCCTCCGGGGGACTGGGCAGGATAGAGGCCCTGCGGCCGGAGACCTTTCATGGGGATTCCCGGTTTGATTTCTCTTTTACAAAAGACGGCAGACCGTGCTTTCTGGAGGTCAAGGGGGTGACGCTGGAGACGGAGGGCGTCTGCGCCTTTCCCGACGCGCCTACGGACCGGGGAGCCAAACACCTGCGGGGACTGGCGGAGGCGGTGGCGGAAGGATACGGCGCCTATGTGCTGTTCGTGATCCAGATTGAGAATGTCAAGTACCTGTGTCCCAACGATGCCACGGACCCGAACTTCGGCGCCGCCCTGCGCGCCGCCGCGGCGGCGGGGGTGCAGGTGCTGGCTGTGGACTGCGCGGTGACACCGGAGGAAATGCGGATCCGGGACTGGGTGCCGGTACGGTTGTAACCGGCGGAAAAATGTGATAATATGGGTCTGCAAACCAAGTGGAAAGGAAGGACGAAGAATGGATCATGGGGAGCTGGCGGCACAATTGTTCCTGGGGGGCTGCAACTGCGCCCAGGCGGTGGTGGTGGCCTTTTGCGATGTGACGGGGCTGGAAAAGGACTTTGCCGCCAGGCTGTCCTGCTCCTTTGGCGGCGGCATGGGCCGGATGCGGGAAGTCTGCGGCGCGGTCAGCGGAATGCTGATGGTGGCGGGACTGCTCTACGGCTACGATGACCCGGGGGAAAAGGACGTGAACAAGAAAGCCCACTATGCCCTGGTGCAGCAGCTGGCCGGGGCCTTCCGGGAGGAGGTGGGCAGCATCGTCTGCCGGGAGATCCTGAAAAATCCTCCTTCCGATCCCAATCCCACCCCCCGGACGGCGGAATACTACAAAACCCGGCCCTGTGCCCGGATGGTCATGACGGCGGCCCGGATCCTGGATGGGTACATCGCGTCCCACCCGGTGGAAGGACGGTGAGACGGCTATGCAGACACGCAAACCGGAGCGGCGGCCGGAGGAACTGGAGCTGATATACAACCAGCGGGACATTCCCAGGGAGGAACACCGCTACGGCCTGCGCCCTTCGGCGGATGTGGGCTGCGGCTGGGTGGCCACCTACAACGCCCTGCGGCTTCTTGGCTACCAAACGGATATCGACGCTCTGATTCGCTACTATGAATGGCAGCTGCCTCTGATCCACGGAAACGCCGGGACCTCCTTCTGGGGGCCGGCGGTGTGCTTCCGGAAATGGGGGTTCCCCGTGAAGGTGGTTATGGACCGGAAGAAGTTTGACAAAGCCGCTGCGGAAGCGGATGTGTGCATCCTGTTCTACCACTGGCGGCAGGGCTGCCGGCTGGGGGCCCATTTCGTGGCGCTGCACCCTGCGGGAACCGGGTTTGTGGGGTACAACACCTACCGCAATTCCACCGGGCCCGATCCCTACGGGGAGAGCCTGGAGGCGTTCCTGCGGCAGCGGAAGTATTTTGGCGCCGTCCTCATAGCCATCCGGCGCAAGCCCGGCTGACAGGGCACGGCGTTCGTCAGGCCGACGGTCCGGCAATGTCATCCGGTTAAGGTGCGTCCGTAGTAGCATGTTAATGCCAAAGCTTTATGTTTTCGTAGGGCGGGGTTATGACCCCGCCGACCAGGTTCCGATTTATGCCCGGGGATCATTCAACGGAATCGCCAGAAAAAAGTTACGTTTCGGCGGGGGCGAGCCATAAGCCCTACAGTATGAACGAGCCATTTTCCGTTCAACCAACCGATCGGAAACTCGCGGCGGGTCGGCGGGGTCATGACCCCGCCCTACGAATTATGATAACGTCAAATTCCAATTGATCAGTATGAAGTGTCTTCATGATACCACAGGCTTCTTCAAAAGGGAATAAAAAAAGCGCCCCCTCCGGGGCGTAACCAGAAACAAATGAAATGACCCTTGACTACTTGCATCTTGCCATCGATACAATTTTTGTGTAGTCAAGGGTCATTTCTGTTCACTCTTATTATCTAACATCATTGGTTAACCTCTCTTTCTGCAGATTGACGATCCATTCCGCTTTCCTGATTCATTCCGAAATCCTTATTTTCTTCTCATTCAGTCCCTTAAGCGGGACGCGCATATAAGTCGGAATTCCTTTGCCGGAATGTTCGCCTGATTCAGCTTCTGTTCCAATTGGATGTTTCTTTTCAGCCGGGTCTTCCGTTCCGCTGAGAACAACCGCTTGCGTGATATGGTCAACTGCTTCGACTGCTTGGGGATCTGCTTCTGCCGGTAACCTAAGCCTTTGCTTATGCTCTCCGCGGAATACATACATCCGTTCCTTACATATCTTTGCTTTCTGCCACTACGTTTGCTTTCTGTTTTCGCGCTTTCCTTCCTGTTTCACCTGACGCTGAAAAGCAATTGGTCCGAAGCCTTCAGAAGTTTACCTGTACATTGGTATCACCTCTTTGTGTCTATAAGATATCACAGAATTTTTCCTTTTTCAATATGGAATATTATATAAAATCACGAATACGATTTTGAACAAAATACAGATTTCCACAGGAGGAGGACGCTCGGGGGTTGACGGCCTCCGGGAACTGTGCTAGAATAAAACTGTTGGGCGGCCCTCCGGGCCGCCCGTTTTTTGTGCATATCGGTTCTGCTCAGAGACTCGATAAATGGGTGTTTGTAAGGATGAGTGCCGCGCAATACCTTCCCCCGGGGGGAAGGGGGACCGCGAAGCGGTGGATGAGGAATGGCGACATCTCATCCTTTGGAATGCACCTAAATCAAACCATACAGATTTTCCCGGGGGAAGGTATTGTGCGGCCGACATCCCAGCAAATTCCAATTTATCGAACGGGTGGGCAAAACCGGTCAGCGCATTTTGTTTTATTCTCCGGAGGACAGCCAGATCAGCAGCACCGCGATGTCCGCGGGGCTGACGCCGGAGATGCGGCTTGCCTGCCCGATGGACACGGGACGGATCTGGGACAGCTTCTGCCGGGCCTCCAGCCGCAGGCCGGAGATGGCATTGTAATCGATGGAGTCCGGCAGTCGGCGGGATTCCTCTTTCTTGAATTCCTCCACCTGCTTTTCCTGCCGGGCCAGGTAGCCCGCGTACTTGATCTGGATCTCCGCCTCATCGGTGACGGCGGCGGGCAGGGAAGGGCGGCCTTCATCGAAGGGGGCCAGATCCTCATAGCAGATCTGGGGACGGCGGAGCAGGTCGGCCAGCCGGGCGGAATTGGCCACGGGAGCGGTTCCCCTGGCTTCCAGCATGGCGTTGAGGGCCTCGGAGGCGGGGACACCGCTGCTTTCCAGACGGCTCACCTCCCGGCGGACGGAGGCGTACTTTTCCTCCACCTCCCGCAGCCGCTGGGGCGGCACCAGGCCGATTTCCGCGCCGATGCGGGTCAGCCGCTGGTCGGCATTGTCCTGCCGGTGGAGCAGCCGGTATTCCGAGCGGCTGGTCATGATCCGGTAGGGTTCTTCCGTGCCTTTGGTCACCAGGTCGTCAATGAGGGTGCCGATATAGCTGGTGTCCCGGGTCAGGATCAGCGGCGGCCGGTTCAGCAGCTTCAGGGCGGCGTTGATCCCGGCCACCAGCCCCTGGGCGGCGGCCTCCTCATAGCCGGAGGTGCCGTTAAACTGTCCTGCCCCGTAGAGGCCGGAAACCACCTTGGTCTCCAGGGTGGGCAGCAGCTGGGTGGGATCCACGCACTCGTATTCGATGGCGTAGGCCGGGCGCATCATCTCGGCGTGTTCCAGTCCGGGGATGGTGTGCAGCATGGCGATCTGCACGTCCTCCGGCAGGCTGGAGGAGAAGCCCTGGATGTACATTTCCTCGGTGTCCAGCCCGCAGGGCTCGATGAAAAGCTGGTGCCGGGGCTTGTCGGCAAATCGGACAATTTTCGTTTCGATGCTGGGACAGTACCTCGGGCCCACACCGGAGATGGTGCCGTCGTACATGGGACTGCGGTACAGGTTGTCCCGGATGATTTTATGGGTCTGTTCGTTGGTGTAGGTCAGGTAGCACACGGCGGTGTTGTTGACCTTGTGGGTGGTGCGGAAGGAGAAGGGCTCCGCGGTTTCGTCCCCGGGCTGCAGCTCCATTTTGGAAAAATCAATGCTGCGGCGGTTGACCCGGGGAGGGGTCCCGGTTTTGAAGCGCCGCAGCTCCAGGCCCAGGGACCGCAGGTTGTCCGCCAGACCCACACTGGGGTGCATCCCGTCGGGGCCGGAGGGGATAACGCTTTCTCCGGTGATGACGGTGCTGTCCAGATAGGTGCCGGTGGCCACCACCACAGCCCTGGCGGAGTATTCCGCACCCAGCTGGGTCCGCAGGCCGGAGACGGCGCCGTTTTCAGTGAGGATTTCCACGATCTGGGCCTGCTTCAGCTCCAGATTCTTCTGCAGCTCCAGGGCGTGCTTCATGTACTGCTGGTATCTGCGGCGGTCCGCCTGGGCCCGGAGGGAGTGGACGGCGGGGCCTTTGCCCCGGTTGAGCATCCGGTACTGGATGCAGCTGTGGTCGGCGGCCACGCCCATCTCTCCGCCCAGGGAATCCAGCTCCCGGACCAGATGGCCCTTGCCGGTGCCGCCGATGGCGGGGTTGCAGGGCATATTGCCCACGGCGTCCAGATTGATGGTAAAAAGGATGGTGTGCAGTCCCAGCCGGGCGGCAGCCAGGGCGGCTTCGATGCCCGCGTGGCCGGCGCCGATGACGGCAACGTCACAGGCGCCTGCGAAATAGGTCATAAGGATTTCTCCTTTCTTGGGCGTATCATGGCTGGGGAGGGTCAGCGACCCTCCTCTACAGAGTTTCTTCGGTTTGCGGCTTCTTTTCCTCGGGAGGGAGAACAAAGGGCCTGCAGACCACCTCACAGCGGTTGATGGGGGTACCCAGCTGGTGGAACTTTTCCTCGTAGCCCGTCATGATCCCCACGATCCCGTTGGCGTGGAGATCCCGGGTCAGGTTTTTTACCTCCAGGCCGCAGGCGGAGAACTCCTCCAGGGAGTACTCGAAAAGGGGTGCGTTGTCGGTTTTGAAGTGGAATTCGCCCCCCTCCCGGACCACCCGGCAGTATTTGTCCAGGAAGCTCCGGTGCGTCAGACGGCGCTTGGCGTTTTTCTTCCGGGGCCAGGGGTCGGGGAAATTGATGAACAGCCGGTCGATCTCCCCCGGGGCGAAAACATCCTCAATATTGGCCACATCCATATCAATATAGAATACGTTTTTCAGGCCCATGGCTTTGGCCTTCTCCATAGCCACCACCATGGCCTCCCGGCAGCGCTCCACGGCAATCAGCAGGACCTCCGGGTTGGCCTGGGCGGTCTCGGCGGTGAATTTGCCCTTGCCGCAGCCCACTTCTACCCACAGAGCTTTGCAGCCGGGCTTCAGACTGCGCCAGTTTCCCTTCCGCGCGGCCGGCTCCGGAATCCGGTAGTCCGCGCACTTCTCCATCCGGGGTTCCAGGTTGCGCATTTTTCTCATTCGCATAATCGGTTCCTCCAAAGGCGGAATGCCTGTTTTTTCAGCCTATCATTATAACAGATAGGTTTTTGGGAATCAAGATGGGAACGATGGGAAATCCCCCGTATCGGGAGCCGGGAAAGGAAAATTGTGGGGGAAACCCGGCCCGGACTGCTTCCGGCGCAGGAATTTCTCTGGGAAATTCACTAAAAACAGGCAATGCATTTCTACGGGGAAAAGAAGAAAAAAGTTGATTTTGTCAGTGACACTATGGTATAATCAAAATAATTCTAATAGAAACAAGGAGAGCGTATAATATGAGCGAGACCGAAGCACGCAAGCTCACCCCCGAGGAAATCAAGCAGGTGAAGGCTCTGGGCTGCCTGCAGGATAAACGCTACGCGGACATCTTCAATGTTCGTGTCATTACCCGCAACGGAAGGATCACCGCGCAGGAGCATCGCGTAATCGCCGATGCCGCCGAGAAATTCGGTTCCGGCGTGGTGACCATGACTGTCCGGCTGACGCTGGAGATCCAGGGCGTTAAGTATGACGACATCCCCGCCCTGCGGGAATACCTGTCCCAGCACGGTCTGGAGACCGGCGGCACCGGCGCCAAGGTACGGCCTGTGGTTTCCTGTAAGGGTACTACCTGCCAGTACGGTCTTATTGATACCTATGACCTCAGCGAGAAGATCCACAAGGAATTCTATGAGGGCTATCACGATGTGAAGCTGCCCCACAAGTTCAAGATCGCCGTTGGCGGCTGCCCCAACAACTGCGTCAAGCCCGACCTGAACGACCTGGGCGTGATCGGCCAGCGGATCCCCGTGGTGGATCTGGAAAAGTGCCGGGGCTGCAAGAAGTGCCAGGTGGAGCTGAACTGCCCCATCAAGGTGGCTAAGGTCGTGGACGGCAAGGTCTTTATCGATCCGGCCCAGTGCAACCACTGCGGCCGCTGCAAGGGCAAGTGCCTGTTTAACGCCATTTCCTATGAAAACGGCTACAAGATCTACATCGGCGGCCGCTGGGGCAAGAAGACCGCCATGGGCAAGCCCCTGAGCAAGATCTTCACCACCGAGGATGAGGTTATGGAGGTGGTGGAAAAGGCAATCTGCTTGTTCCGGGATGAGGGCATCCAGGGCGAGCGCTTTGCCGACACCGTCAACCGCCTGGGCATGGAATACGTGGAACAGAAGCTTCTGGGCGAATAAGCGAACTTTATTTTCCGGCGCGGAGGGGATTCTCCGCGCCGGATTTTCTGTTCTGCAGACTTGCCGGACAGGTGCTGCCTGCTCAAAACCTCCCCCCGGAGGCAGCGCCATCTCCTTAAGAATTCCAGCCATGGGATAAAGAAGAAAGGATCGTTTCCTAGGTACGGCCCGCCGGGAATGGATGCTTGGTGTGGTGGTCATTGACATGCCCGGTATTGTTTTTGCTGAAAATGATAGTTTGTGTTTGCACCATTTGTAGGGCGGGGTCATGACCCCGCCGAACAGGTTTGAAACGCAGTCTGGCAGAATAGACGCAAATGTTTGAAACCATAGGTGCGTCGGCGGGGGCAAGCCCCCGCCCTACAGTGGGTGCAAACGTAAACGATCCTTTCTCGCAGACTTCGCTGTGGTAATAATTTGAAGCGGATGACAGAAAAGCCCGCAGACACAAAAACGCCCCGAAGCACACGCTTCGGGGCATTGGTTTGTCAATCAGTCAGCGACGTAGGGCAGCAGAGCGATCTGACGGGCGCGCTTGATGGCGGTGGTCAGGTCACGCTGGTGAGCGGCGCAGGTACCGGTGGTACGGCGGGGCAGGATCTTGCCGCGCTCGGACAGGTAACGGCGGAGCTTCGCGGTGTCCTTGTAATCGATGCTGGTCACCTTGTAAGTCTTAGTAGAAAAGTTCAGATGGGAAACAAATTTCCCTTAGAAGGGCAGCTGGGCGTCGTCGTCCTCCAGCATCGCGAAATCGGACGCCGGGGCGCTGGCGGGGGCAGAATAACCGCCGTAGCTGGGAGCGGGGGCACTGGCGCTGCCGTAACTGCCGGCGCTGCCGTAGCTGTTGTTTCCGCCATAGGCGTTGCCGCCGTAGGAGGAATTGCCTTCGCTGCTCCGCTTGCTCTCGCCGAAATACACGTTATCCGCGACGATCTCGGCAGAGCGGCGCTTGCCGCCTTCCTTGTCGGTCCAGTTGCGAATCTGGAGCCGGCCGGAAACCACGATCATGGAACCCTTGGTGAAATACTTGGAGACAAACTCTCCGGTCTGACGCCAGGCAACACAATCGATGAAGTCGGTTTCCTTTTCGCCGCCGTCTCTGCCGCCGAAATCACGGTCAACAGCCACGGTAAAGCTGGCAACGGCGATGCCGCTGCCGGTACGGCGAAGCTCGGGATCACGGGTCAGACGGCCCATGATAACAATGTGGTTGAGCATAGAATTACTCCTCCACAGCGGTGGTCAGGCAGCGCATAACGCCTTCCGTGATCTTCAGAACACGCTCCAGCTCTGCGGGGAAATCGGGCTTGGACTCGAAGTTCATCAGAACATAGTAGCCCTCTGCCATGTCGTTGATGGGGTATGCCAGCCGACGCTTGCCCCACTCATCAACGGAAGTCAGAGTACCCTCCGCCTCCACCATTGCCTTGAACTTTTCCACAAGTGCTGCGGTGCCCTCCTCGCCCAGGGTGGGGTCGATGATGTAAAGCACCTCATACTTACCGGTGATCTTAGCCATGTTGATTGCACCTCCTTTTGGACTTTTGGCCCCCGGTCGCGCCGGGAGCAAGGATTGTCCGCATTCGCAGACCAATTTAGTTTACAGTAAATGGGGGGAAATGTCAAGGGTTTTTTGCAAAAAAAGTCCGGTTTTTTCGCCGGAGCGCTT
This sequence comes from bacterium, assembly GCA_004562395.1. Lineage (GTDB taxonomy): Bacteria > Bacillota > Clostridia > Oscillospirales > Oscillospiraceae > Faecousia. The sequence continues at coordinate 23,043 of SFQY01000034.1, forward strand.
CCGAAGAGGAAAAAAAGGAATTGTCGGGTTATACAAATATTAATATACTGAATTGTATATAATTCACAAGTAACTTTTCGCAAAAGCCAAAAGTTTGGCGTGAATTGCGCTTGCCGCCGGGGCCGGAAGGTGGTATGATACACCCTTGGAAAATGGATTACGATCATTTAGGAAAGTGATACTTTTATGGAAATTTATCTGATCTGTCTTGCGGTCGCCCTGGTGGGCGGCCTGATGATGTCCCGTCTGACCAAGCTTGTAAACCTGCCCGCGGTCACCGCCTATCTGGTGGCGGGCCTGGTGCTGGGTCCCTTCTGCCTGGGCGCCCTGAAGGTGCCGGGGCTGGGCTTCAATTCTCTGGAGCAGGTGGAGGGCATGAAGGTGATCACCCAGGCGGCTCTGGGGTTCATCGCCTTCACCATCGGCAACGAATTCCGCCTCAGCCAGCTGAAGGCCACCGGCGCGAAGGCCATTACCATCGGCATTCTCCAGGCGGTGATCACCACCGCGGTGGTGGATGTGGTGCTGATCCTCGTCCATCTGCTGTTCCCCTCCATAATCTCCGTCCCCTGCGCCATTACCCTGGGCGCCATTGCCGCTGCCACGGCTCCGGCGGCCACGCTGATGGTGGTCCGTCAGTACAAGGCCGACGGCCCTCTGACCCGGCTGCTGATGCTGGTGGTGGCCATTGACGACGCTGTGGGTCTGCTGGTGTTCTCCGTGTCCTTCGGCATCGCCACGGCCCTGTCCGCCGGGCATGTCAGCGTGACGGCGGTGATCGTGGAGCCCATTGTGGAGATCATCCTGTCCCTGGCCCTGGGCAGCGCCATGGGCTGGCTGCTGAACTGGGTGGAGCAGTTCTTCCACTCCAGAAGTAAGCGTATGTCCATCTCCGTGGCCTTTGTGCTGCTGACTGTGGGCCTGTCCATGCTGGAGTTTGAGGTCGCCGGGATCCACTGCGGGTTTTCCCTGCTGCTGGTGTGCATGATGACCGGCACCATCTTCTGCAACATCTGCCCCACCTCCGAGGAACTGATGAGCCGTGTGGACGGCTGGGTTACCCCTCTGAACGTGCTGTTCTTTGTCCTTTCCGGTGCTGAGCTGGATCTGAACGTGCTGGCACAGCCGGTGACCCTGATCGTGGGCGTGATCTACATTCTCTCCCGCTCCGCCGGCAAATACTACGGCGCCGCTCTCAGCTGTGAGCTGACCAGGCAGCCCAAGCCCATTACCCAGCATCTGGGCATAACGCTGCTGCCCCAGGCCGGTGTGGCGCTGGGAATGGCCCTGACTGCAGCGACCCTGCCCGACGGCGCTCTGGCCCGGAACGTGGTGCTGTTCAGCGTGTTGGTCTATGAGCTGATCGGACCCAACCTGACCAAGCGCTCCCTGCTGGCTGTGGGAGAGATCCATCCCGAAGGCCGTACCAGCGCCAGAAAAAACAACGAGCCCCCCAAGACGCAAGCTCAGAAATAATGCGGATCCCCTTTCCCTCAACAAAAAATGCGCCGGCCGCGTAATCGCGGCCGGCGTTTTTCCAATTATGCCCCGGAGATCTCCGGGAAGAGCGTTTTCCGGAATCAGACCCAGGGGATTGCCCTGGGTCATATCCTTTGTCCGTATGGCAGGTGTTCTGGACATAAAATCCTCTTTTCATAGGAATATGCGATTGAAAGTGGGCTTGCTGGAAATGATCGTTTACAGCACTAACGAACGATGGTTCCGCCTGGGGTGGGACGCGCACCAAAGGATCCCTTGTGTAAAGGGAGCCGTCGCGAAGCGACTGAGGGATTGTGCAGTATGCAGCTACGAATTCGCCTATTTTCCGGCGAATACGCAACATCTTAACCGCGACAATCCCTCAGTCACGGCTTCGCCGTGCCAGCTCCCTTTACACAAGGGAGCCTTTTGGGGCGCTCCCGCGCCACAGCAACCAACGAACATTGCTACGCAAAACGATCATTTACCAAATTGCCGCACCCATGGTCGAGGGGCCCAGAGGATGTAAGTCCAGCGCGGGAGTTCGTAACGCATTCGCCGCGGGCCTTGCCCAAGGGGCGGGGGATTCCTGAATCGGGATGGGCCGAACACCCATTCGCGGCGGGATTACCGGACGAAGTTGGTGAAGGTGATGGGCTCCTTTCCCGGCAGGCCGTAGGTCTGCTTGCCCAGGGCGATGCTCTTGATCAGGAAGCTCATGTTGCTGGCCAGGGTGCGCATGGTCTGCAGGCCTTCCACGTCCTGGGCCGCCTCGCCGGGGGCGCCGCCGTGGACGCTGTTCCAGTACTGGCTGGAGGCAATGGGCATACCGGAGATGGTGAAGAACTTATTCAGCTCATCAAAGGTGGCGGACAGGCCGCCCCGGCGGGCCACCACCACGCTGGCACCCACCTTCATGCGCTTGTCGCAGGAAACGCTGTAGAACAGCCGGGTCAGGAAGGCAACCAGTGTGGCGTTGGCGGAGGCAAAGTACACGGGGCTTCCCACCACGATGCCGTCGCAGGCCTCAAACTTGGGGGCGGTCTCGTTGACCAGATCGTCGAAGACGCACTTGCCGGTCTTTTTGCAGCTGCGGCAGCCGATGCAGCCGCGGATGTTTTTGCTCCCGACCTGAATGGTCTCCGTTTCAATTCCCTCCCGGGCAAAGACCTGCTCCATTTCCTTCAGGGCCATGGCGGTATTGCCGTTTACCCGGGGGCTGCCGTTGATCAGTAAAACCTTCATAAGAATACCTCCTGTATCGATGGGACCTTCGGTCCGTTTTTTATCAGTTTACCATCCGGTAGCTGCTACCGGTCAATAGGCGTTTTCAACAAATCTCCTGGTCGTTTTTGAGGAGGAAGGCCCTAACGGACGGTGCCGCAGCTGCCCTGAAGGATCTGGATCACCTGGCGGATGCTGTCGGTGAGGTATTTGCTCCTGTGGTAGGCCAGATAATACTGGCGGAAGAAGCAGCCGCCGGTGACGGACAGCTCCTTCAGCGTCCCCCGGCGAAGATCCTCTTCCACCAGAGAACGGGCGAGGATGGTGATCCCCAGGCCCTGACGGGCGCATTCCAGCAGGGCGGAGGTGCTGGCGCTGTCCAGAAACCCGGTGGCGGGGGCGCCTATGCTCTGGAAGACGCCGTCGATGCTGCTTCGGGTTCCGCTGCCGGTTTCCCGCAGCAGAAGCCGTTCCCGGGCCAGCTCTTCCAGGGAGATCCCCTCTCCGGAGCGGTAGTCCGGGCAGCACACCGCCGCCATGGATTCTCGGCACAGGGGCTGGACCGTCAGGCTGGGGGAGAGGGTCACATTGTCCACCACGGCAAAGTCCAGCTCGTTGCGCAGCAGCATGTCCTCGTTCTTTCGGGAATTGCCCACAAAAGCCCTGAGGGTTACCTGGGGCAGCCGGGCCCGCAGCTGCTTCAGAATGGCGGGCAGCAGGGTCTCGCCGAAGGTGATATGAACGCCGAACCGGCAGGCTCCGCCGTGGCGCACCTCCTGAAGGACCTGCACCGAATCCTGAAACTGGGACAGGATCGTGTCCGCGTACTGCAGCAAAGTCCGGCCGGATTCCGTGATGTAGACCCGGCGGTTCATCCGCTCAAACAGCCTGGCCCCGTAAAAGCTCTCCAGCTCCCGGACGGCCTGGCTCACCGCGGGCTGGGTCATGTTCAGCTGCTCCGCCGCGGCGGTGATGCTCTCCTTCTGACAGACGGTCCGGAAGATCTCCAGATGGCGCAGAGTCATGGTTTGCCTCCTGATCCATAAGTAAATTGTAATATATTCTATTATAACATATGGATTGAAGAATGCAATACCCGTGGCTATACTAAAGAAGTTGACAGGCGGAACAAAGGGGCGTTCCGCCTGAACCGAGAAAACGGAGGGATTTTCATGGACAAAAAGAAGGTATCTCTTTGGACGCTGTTCTGGACCTTCGCGAAGGTCGGCGTCATGACCTTTGGAGGCGGCTATGCCATGCTGCCCATTCTTCAGCGGGAGGTGGTGGAGGCCAGAGGGTGGACCACCGAGGAACAGCTGATGGACTACTATGCCATCGGCCAGTGTACCCCCGGCGTCATCGCGGTAAACACGGCCACGTTTATCGGCCAGAGCAAACGGGGGATCCTGGGGGGCATCGTGGCGACCCTGGGTGTGGTGTTCCCGTCTCTGGTGATCATCTCCATTCTGGCGGGGCTGATCTCCAACTTCTCCCATCTGGTGTGGGTGAAGAACGCCTTTGCCGGGATCCAGGTCTGCGTGTGCGTCCTGATTTTCAACGCGGTGGTGAAGCTGCTGAAAAAATCTGTCATCGATAAGCCTACGGCGGTGATCTTCGGACTGGTCCTGCTGGGGGGCATCTTCCTGGATCTGTCTCCCGCCTGGTTCGTGATCCTGGCGGGGGCCGCGGGGATCCTGCTGAAAAACTGGGAGGTGAAGAAAAAATGATGACCTATCTTCGGCTGTACTGGGAGTTTTTCAAAACCGGCCTGTTCGCCGTGGGCGGCGGTATGGCCACACTTCCCTTCCTGAAGGACATCGGTCAGGCCACCGGCTGGTACACCGATACGGACCTGATGAATATGCTGGCGGTGTCCGAGTCCACCCCCGGCCCCATTGGCATCAACATGGCGACCTATGTGGGCTTTACCGTAGGGGGCATTCCCGGGGCCATCATCGCCACCGTGGGTGAGGTGACGCCCTCCATTATCGTGATCCTCCTTGTGGCGGCCATTCTGGAGAAATTCCGGGACAGCAAGCTGGTCGGCAGCGCCTTTTACGGCCTCCGGCCCGCCTCCACCGGACTGATCGGCGCGGCCTGCGTAACGGTGGTGCTGCAGGTGCTGGGCCAGATCTCCGTCCAGGCGGCGGACAGCGGCCTGCTGAACGCCTTTGCCCCGGCCTCCAACGCGGGACGTCCTTTCTGGCCGGGATTTGCGCTGGCGGCGGTGCTGCTGGTGCTGACCAACTGGGTGAAGCCCACCAAGAAGCTGCATCCCATTGTTTTTATTGCCTTCTCTGCGGTGGTGGGAATCGCCCTGGGCGCCATGGGACTGCTCTGATTCCGAAACGCTTCCGAATGTTGGGGCCAGGCTCACCGCCCGGCCCCAGTTTCCTTATAAAATCAAAAGTGGGGTAGTCTCACCAAGAAATTGTTTCGTCAAATAGCACAAAGGGAAAGAAAAAACTGTCATTCCGAGAAGTAGCGCACACTGGCGTGGGAATCCGTTCGCCTTAAAAATGCCAGTAATCTGAACATTAGGGGGATACGGATTGCCACACCAGTGACTGCGGTCACTGGTTCGCAATGACAGTTCTTTTATTTGTGCAATTTAACTTCAGTGAGACAACCCCCGGTTATTTTGGGGAACTGTGTCAGGATGCCAGGCAGGTCTTCTGGGATTTGCCGCCGACGTACTGAATGAGCAGGGAAGCGCCCACCAGCAGCAGACCAGCGGTATCCGTCACCAGACCCGGATAGATCAGCATCAGTCCGCCCGCGGCGCAGGTGATCCGCAGGAACCAGGGCATTTTGTGGAACACATACCCTTCCAGCGCGGCGGAGATGGCGAAGATACCCACCAGAGAGGTGATGCAGATGAGGATCACTTCTCCGATGGTGGTGTCCACCAGCAGCATCGCGGGGTTCAGGGCGAAGACATAGGGGACGATGAAAGCGGCAATGGCCAGTTTGGTGGAGGTCAGGGCCGTCTTCATGGGGTTGGCCTGGGCAATGGCGGCGCCGGCGTAGGCGGCCAGAGCCACGGGAGGCGTCAGGTCGGCCACGATGCCGAAGTAGAACACGAAGAAGTGAGCGGCCACGGCGGGAACACCCATCCGGATCAGGATCGGGGCGCAGGTAGCGGCCATAATGCAGTAGTTGGCGGTGGTGGGAACGCCCATGCCCAGCACGATGCAGCACAGCATGGTCAGGAACAGGGCGATGATCACGTGATTGCCGGCCAGGGCCACGATGGTATTGATCATCATGTTGGCAAGACCGGTCATGGTGATGGTTCCGGCGATGATACCGGCCACACCGCAGGCCGCGGCCACGGTGATGGTACCCTGACCGCCGGCGGCCAGAGCCTCCAGGAACCGCTTGGGGGTGATGCGGTTGCCCTTGTTGAAGAGGCTGACCACCACGGCGGCCACAATGGCGATGGCGGCGGCGTACTGGATGCTCTTCTGGTTGGTGCTGACCAGGTAGATCAGCAGGATCAGAGGCAGCAGCAGGTACAGCTGCTTCATCAGAGGCGCAAACCGGGGCAGCTCTTCCTTTTTCAGGCCCCGCAGACCCAGCTTCTTGGCTTCCAGGTGAACGGCGATGAAGATACCGGCAAAATACAGAACGGCGGGGAGAATGGCCTTGACCACGATCTCACTGTAGGGCAGCTGGACGTAGTCCGCCATCAGGAAGGCGGCGGCGCCCATGATGGGGGGCATGATCTGTCCGCCGGTGGAAGCGGAGGCCTCCGCAGCGGCGGCGAATTCCGGCTTGTAGCCGGTCTTCTTCATCAGGGGGATGGTGACGGAGCCGCTGCCCACGGTGTTGGCCACGGAGGAACCGGAGACCATGCCTTCCATGGCGCTGACCACAACGGCCACCTTCGCGGGACCGCCGGACATCCAGCCCACAGCGGCGTTGGAGATGTTGATGAAGAAATCCGCGATGCCGGTGCGCTCCAGGAACGCGCCGAAGATGATGAATACCACGATAAACTTGGAGCAGACGTTAATGGGAGTGGACAGGATCCCTTCCTTGCTGTAGAACAGGTAGCGCACCGTGTAGTTCAGCTTGCCCCAGAGGGAGGGGTTGGAGAGGCCCCAGATCAGTGCGTAGGCAATGAAGCAGCCGGCCACGATCAGGATCGGCAGGCCCACGCTCCGGCGGCAGACCTCAGCCAGGGCCAGAATGCCCACGATGCCGATGACGATCTGATACCAGGTGAAATTGCTGCCCTGCTGGATGACATCCACGGCGTTGAAGGTGAAGTACAAAAACGCGCCGGTGCCGAGAACCATGCCCACGATATCATACCAGGGCAGGGAATTGACCTTCTGGTGCCCCTTTCTGGCGGGGAACACCAGGAAGCCCAGAAACACGATCCAGGCCACGAAGGAGGTCAGACGAAGCTCCTCCAGCCAGCTGGTGAACAGGGTTACATAAATACAGAACAGGGAGAAGGCTGCCAGCACACAGTTTACCGCGAACCGGGGCTTGCCCTCCCAGATACGGACGTTGGACTCCTGGTCATATTTTTTCATGACGGCGTCCAGGTCCATTGGCTCTTCGGACTTCGGTTTTTTCTTGAACAGATCCATTGTCTACCTCCCGGAAAAGATTGTGCGAAATTGGCTGCGGCGAGGGGCTCGCCGCAGCCAATGGGGTTTCTTACTTCCTGCTTACTTGGTCTCCACGGTCACGCCCTTTTCGGCGAAGTACTTGGCGGCGCCGGCGTGGAAGGGAGCGGCCATACCGCTGGTGGCGTTCTCAACGGACAGTTCCTTGCCCTTGCCGTTTTCCGCGGCGATGGCGTCAACGTTGTCAAAGATGGCCTTGGTCAGGTTGTAAACATCATCCTCGCTGGCAGAAGCGGCGACAATCAGGGTGGCTTTGACGGTAACGGTGGTCACATCCTCAGCCTGGCCGTTGTAGGTGCCGGCGGGAATGGTGTAGGAGGTGTAGAAGGGGCACGCCTCCATCAGCTTGGCGGCGATGTCACCGTCGATGGGCACCAGGGAAGCGCTGTTGGTGGTGCACAGCTCGGTGATGGCGGCGGTGGGAGCGCCGGCAACGATGAAGGCCGCGTCAATCTTGCCGTCCTTCAGGGCGTCGGTGCTGTCGGCGAAGCTCTGGTACTGGGGCTTGATGTCCGTCTCAGCCAGACCGGCGGCGGAGAGCACATCCATGGCGTTGAAATAGGTGCCGGAGCCGGGGGCGCCGATGGAAACAGCCTTGCCCTTCAGGTCGGCGACGGACTTGATCTCGGGATCCATAGTGATGAGCTGGACGGCCTCAGCGTAAAGACCGGCCACCACGCGGAAGGAATCGACCTTGCCGGTGGACTCAAAGGAACGGGTACCCTCCCAAGCGTAGGCCATAACGTCGGACTGCACGGTGCCCAGCTGGTAGTCGCCTGCGGCGATGGACTCGATGTTGGCCTTGGAGCCGTCAGTGGAAACCACGATCACGTCAATACCGGCGTTGTTCTTGATGTACTGACCCAGTACACCGCCGAAGGCGTAATAGGTGCCGGAGGTGCCGCCGGTACCCATGGTCATTTTAGAAGCGCTGCCGGACCCACCGCAAGCTGCCAGAGACAGGGCCAGGGCAATTACCAATACGATGGAAAGCATCTTCTTCATTTTCATAGTTTTTTCCTCCTCATCTGAAATGTCTGGAAGAAGCTCCAGAAATTTCTTATGACAGGATTATACACTGCCTTTTGCAGTTTTGCAAGTAAAAAAATGCAAACGAGGCCTGGAAGCCCCGGGAAAAAGCAGGTGTGGCCGGAGAATTATGCGATTTTTTGCGTCGTAAAATTCAAAAAATGGGCACTTTACGAGGTCAAAGCGAGGCTGGGTTGTGCATTTTGCACAGCGTGGTTCCTCAAATGCGACTGCGGTTGCTTCATTTCGCTGATTTGTGCATTGGGTGCGGAAATATGTGTTTTTTGGGCGGACGAACGCCCCAAAAAACGCTGCGGCAGCCCCATTACGGCTGCCGCAGGTAGGTTATTCGGTCTGAGCCAGGTAGGCCGCGGGCCCGGTTTCATAGAGGTTGCTGCCCTGGCAGTCGATGATGACCACCAGAGGCATGTCCTGGACCCAGAGCTTCCGCAGAGCCTCCGCTCCCAGGTCCTCGTAGGCGATCAGCTCCGCGCTTTTGATGCATTTTGCCAGCAGAGCCCCGGCGCCGCCGATGGCGCCGAAGTAGACGCCGGAGTATTTCTTCATGGCCTCCACCACCTCGGGCAGCCGGGCGCCCTTGCCGATCATGCCTCTGGCGCCCACGGACATCAGGGTGGGGGCATAGGCATCCATCCGGCCGGAGGTGGTGGGTCCGGCGGAGCCGATCACCTGGCCTGGCTTGGCAGGGGTGGGGCCTACATAGTAGATGGTGGCATCCTTAGGATCAAAGGGCAGCTGCTCTCCCCGGGCCAGGGCCTCGCACATCCGCTTGTGGCCGGCGTCCCGGGAGGTGTAGACGGTTCCCGTGAGGAAGACCCGGTCTCCGGCCCGGAGGGTTTTCGCCAGCTCCTCCGTCAGGGGCAGGGTGATATGCTTTTCCATAATTAAAGCACCTCCGTTTTATGCCGTGTCACATGGCAGCTGATGTTGATGGCGCAGGGCATCCCGGCGATGTGGGTAGGCAGAGTTTCAATGTTCAGGCCGATGGCGGTGGTCCTCCCGCCGAAGCCCTGGGGGCCGATGCCCAGGGCGTTGATTTTTTCCAGCATCTCGTCCTCCAGCGCCGCGTAGTAGGGGTCGGGATGGTGGGTCCCCAGGGGACGCATGATGGCCTTCTTGGCAAGCAGGGCGGCCTTGTCGAAGGTTCCGCCGATGCCCACACCCACCACCATGGGCGGGCAGGGATTGGGCCCCGCGTTGCGGACGGTTTCCAGAATGAAATCCTGGATGCCCTGAAGGCCTGCCGAGGGCTTGAACATCCGGATGGCGCTCATGTTCTCGCTGCCGAAGCCCTTGGGACCTACGGTGATTGTCACCTGCTCTCCGGGAACGATCTCTGTGTAAAGCATGGCGGGGGTATTGTCTCCGGTGTTGCTCCGGCGGATGGGATCTGCCACCACGGATTTGCGAAGGTACCCCTTCTCATAGCCCCGGCGGACGCCCTCGTCCACGGCCTGGCGCAGATCGCCCCCGGTCAGATGCACGTCCTGGCCGATCTCCAGGAACACACAGGCCATGCCCGTGTCCTGACAGATGGGAACCTCCTCACGGCGGGCGATTCTGTAATTTTCTATGATGTTGTCCAGGATATCCGCGGCGATGGCGCCGTCCTCCCGGGCGCGGCAGGCCTCAATGGCCCGTTCCACGTCTCCGGGCAGGTGGATGTTGGCCTCAATGCACAGCCGTTCCACGGTATCGGTGATCCTGCTGACGTCAATTTCACGCATAGCTGCTCCTCCTTGCTTTTCGGCGGTTGCGGATCCCGCTGCGGGATCCGCAACCGTATTGTACCACAAGCCGGGGGCGGCTGTACAGTGGTTTTTCACGGATCTGAGGAGGCATTTGACATTTTCCGACGGAAACGCTATACTGCAACCAAAAGATTCCGAAGAAAGAAGGAGAAGCTGTGGAGCAGGAGAGAAAACCGGGCATGACGCCGCCCTTTTTCCGGAAGCTGGCGGCCAAAGGGTATCTGGCGGAAGAGGATATCCGGTCCGCCGGGGACGGCTTTTACGCCGCCGCGAAATCGATGGCGGACATTCTGGCCGTCGGGGGTGTAATTACTTTCCCCGATTCCCGGGACCGGGAGCGGCAGTGCGGCAGATTTTTTGACGACTGGTATCTGGACGCCGTTCCCGGCGAAGGGGGGTATACCTACAGCCTGTACAAAATGCGGGAGCAGGAACACGACGCTGAGGAGGGCGTGGCCGCCGACGGGGACACCCCCGGGGTGACCGTTTCCTTTATCGCCTTCCGGACGGAGGTACTGGAGGCCTGCCTGGCCGAGCCCTGCTTTGAAAACCGGAAGGCCTTGGGACTGGAGATCGACCGGGTGGTGGCGGCCCGGGGCCAGCGGCACAGCGAAGCGCTGAAGGCCTACTTCCGCCGTCCCCAGGCGGAGGGACCCTATCTGATCGCGGAGCTTTATGTCCGCTTCCTGGCGTCTCTGGCCAGGGAGGGGTCCCTGGCTGTGCCCCGGGCCTATGCGGCGCTCCGGGACCGGGACAGACTCCCCCGGTTTATCCGGGAAAACAACCTTTCTGCCGGGGAAACGGTATGTGACGGGGAACGGATTTTCATTCGGGACCCGCAGCGGCTTACCCTTTGGGAAAAGAACGCCCTGCTGGCCACCCACACGGCGGATGTATCGGTCCATGCCTTCGCCGCCGAGGTGCGCTATCACGCCTGTTTCCTGTTTGGTCTGGCGAGGATCCCCATTCCCTTCCTGGGCCGGTCGGTCTACGACAGCGCCATCCGTGCCGATATGACCATCGGCGAATCCGAGCTGGAAGGTCCGGCTCCCTTCCACCGGGAGGGAAGCCGGTGGGTCCGCCTTCAGCAGAAATACCATCCGCTGACCGCCGCAGCCCCGCAGTGGTACGTATAAAAAGAGATAAAGGATCGTTTAGCGTCTCCAAGGCCCCCTCTGACGAGGGTGGTGCTCCGCGCAGCGAATCAAAATATTCATGATTGCCGGTGGCAATCATACCTAAATGTAGATCATTTACGCAAGAAACGCAGGCTTGACAAAGAACGGCGGTCGTGTTAGGATAACGCCAACCTGACATTAAGCGGTCACGCTGCGTGAAAGGGGCAAATGAGAATGCTTGTTTCAGGGACGGCTGTCCCTGGGACTCCTTTGCCGCTGCCGCGCTCTGGGCAGCGGTATCTTTTTTATGGGAGGCGAATACCATGCAAACCCGGGTAGCCGTTATGAGCATCATCGTGGAGAACGGAGAGGCGGTGGAACCGCTCAACGCGCTTCTGCACGAATATGGGGAGTTTATCATCGGACGCATGGGCATCCCCTACCGCAAGCGGGGAGTCAATATCATTTCCATCGCCCTGGACGCGCCGCAGAATACCATCTCTGCCCTTTCCGGCAAGGTGGGAAGCCTGCCGGGGGTCAGCGTGAAGACCGCCTTCTCCAATGTCACAGGCAATGACTGAAGGAAAAGAGGAGTTTATCATGAACAAAAAAATCCGTTGGATCACCGAAACCGCGCTGCTTCTGGCGCTGCTGATCGTGCTGCAGGCTGTCACCAAGGGCTTCGGCCAGTTTGTCACCGGCTCCTGCGTCAACGGGGTGCTGGGAATTGCCGTGCTGCTGGCCGGGATGGGCAGCGGCATCACCATCGCGGTGCTTTCCCCGGTACTGGCGTTCCTGCTGGGCATCGCTCCTCAGGTGGTCACCGTTCCCGCCATTATGGTGGGCAACACGGTGTTTGTCCTCCTGCTGCGGCTGATCACCGGAGGCCAGAGCAAGCCTCTGGTCCGCCAGATCGCCGCCTGGCTGATTGCCGCCGCGGCCAAGTTCGCGGTACTGTATGTGCTGGTGGTGAAGATCATCTGCGGCCTGGCCTCCGCACCCCTGCTGGCCTCCGGAACCCTGAAGGAGCCCATGCTGAAAATGCTTCCCACCATGTTCGCCTGGCCGCAGTTGGTCACCGCCCTCATCGGCGGCGGCGTGGCGCTGCTGATCGTACCGGTCCTGCGCAAGGCACTGCACCGGTAAAATATGGAAAGCGGAAGGTCAAACCGCTGCTTTCCGCTGCGATTGTCAAAGAGATGAAAAACAAAAATCCCGGATGCCTTTTTCAGGTTATCCGGGATTTTTGCTATTGGATACGGGCAACGATTCAGCCGAAGGAGATTTTCGGATAAAGGATCGTTTATCTTCGTAGGGCTTATGTCATGACCCCGCCGACCACTTACGAAAACTGTGCGCTTAACTCAATGTGAAAACGAAACATTGCACAACCAACCTATCGTGCAGTCAACGTTACCGATCGGCGGGGTCATGACCCCGCCCTACGAATGGTGCAAATATAAACGATCATTAATATGAGACTTTAGGGCACGACTGAAGGGTTACGTTCTGTTTACACTTCCAGATACCCGCAAAGCACCTTCAGGGTGTTGTAGACCCCGTCGATGTGGCTGCGTTCGTAGCCGTGGCTGGCGTAGACGCCGGGGCCGATAAGACCGTGGCGGAGGTCAAAGCCCGCACCCAGGGTCACGTCCACGTCGGAAGAATAGTGGGGATACACGTCCACCGCGTAGTCCGCTTCCGTGCGCTTGGCGGCGGCAATGAGCTTGCCCACCACCTCGTAGCTGTAAGGACCGGCGGAATCCTTGGCACAGATGCTGACCTGCCGCTCGGTGCAGCTTAAGCCGTCGCCCACGCAGCCCATGTCCACGGAGATGGCTTCGGTGACTCCGGCAGGAACGGAGGCTGCCCCGCCGTGGCCTACCTCTTCATAAACCGTGATGTGAACATAGGTCCGGCGTGCAGGGGTGATGCCGTTGTCGGAGAGGTACTTTGCGAAGCCCAGCAGAATGCCCACGCTGAGCTTGTCGTCCAGGAACCGACTCTTCAGGTAGCCGCTTTTGGTCCGCCGGGTGCGGGGATCAAAGCAGACGATGTCCCCTACCTCAATGCCCAGGGCGCGGGTATCTCCGGCGGAGCGGACATCCTCGTCCAGTACCACCTCGGTGGTGTCAAAGCTGCGCTTGACATTGCCGTATTCTCCGTTGACGTGGACGGAGGCGTTGCAAAGCTGGAGAGTTCCTTCATAGACCTTTCCGCTCCGGGTATAGACCTTCACATTTTCCGCCTCGCCGTTTTCCGCCCGCATACCGCCCAGGTTCGTCACCCGCAGGCGTCCGGTGCCCTTGATCTCGGCAACCATGGCGCCCAGGGTGTCGGTGTGGGCCTCCAGCAGCAGACCGTCGGAGCTGTCCCCACCGCCCAGGTCGATCAGAACACCGCCCTTTTCGGTGATATGGGCAGGAAAGCCCAGAGCGTCAAAGGCATCCCTTGCCCAGGCGGCGGCCCTGGCGGTGAAGCCCGAGGGAGAATCGATGGCCAGCAGCTGGGCTGCCTGCTCCCAGGCGTAATCGGCGTATTCCTTATGAATCATATTGTCCTCCTAACAGAATAAAGTGCCAGACCCCGGCCACCTCCCGCATAAAGTGGTTGACGGCTTGGGCGGGCCGGGACGTCCGGGCGGGGATGCCCACGAATTCCTCCACACCGCATTTTTTGGCAAACAGGCTGGCCCGGAACAGGTGGTATTCGCTGGACAGTACCCCCAGCTTTGTGGGGCGCTGCCCGGTTTTTTCTTCAATGAGATCCAGGGAAAAGTTCATATTTTCCCAGGTGGAGGTGGCCTCGTCCTCGATCCACAGCCGTTTCGGATCGATGCCCAGACCGACCAGCTCCCGGTACATGCATTCGGCCTCCGTGATGGGCTCGTCGGTGCCCTGGCCGCCGGAGAGTACGGCGACGACGCCGGGATGCTCCTCCAGATAGGTGTAGGCGGCGCAGATCCGGTCCCACAGGGAAACGGAGGGACCGTCGGGGTTCACCTTGGCGCCCAGCACCAGCACATACTCCACCGGCTCCCGGGGATTGCCGAAGCTGGCGTGAAGGATCACAGCCTCCGTGATCCCCACCACCAGCAAGCCGATGCACAGAATCACGGTGAAGACCCTGGTCACGATCCGGGCGAAGCCGGGGAATTTCATACCAACCAGGGGCATCAGGGTGTAGAACAGGATCAGCCCCAGAAGACACAGGCACACCAGGGCGGAAAAGCTGTAGCCCGGGATACAGAATTTCAGGAAGAAGGCGAGAGCGGCCAACCCGAAGCAGACAATCAGCGCCCCGAGCCGCCCTGGCCCCAGCAGCGAAAGAATGGTTTTCATGGCAAAACTCCAAACGACAAAAATGCGGGGTGTAAAATGATAATATCCCGGTGGGAGAATGGAAAAGGATTTGTCAGGAGAAGCGGGAAAGGATCGTTTATCGTACTATTGCGCGATGGTTCCACCAGCGGCTGATGCGCACCAAAGGCTTCTCCTTGAGGAGAAGCTGTCTCGCGAAGCGAGACTGATGTGGTGTTACCGCGGTACGTTTTCGCCGAAATGTCTCGATCATCGCAACTGTGTACCGCACACCACATCCGCCCCAGTGTGCGCACTGGGGCACCTTCTCCTTGAGGAGAAGGCTTGGGCGCTGTAAATGCCAGTGGAACCAACGAACTGCCGTCATAAGATAAACGATCATTTACAACCGACGGATTCATGGTACCACATTTTCCCATAGAAAACAAGCCGCCCCGGGGGGCGGCTTGCGTTCTTCAGAAAATCTTAATATAGGGGATCACTGCTTTTTCCGGCAGGCCTCCACCAGGGCGTCGAAGGGACGCTGCATTCTGGGATCCGCGGCGGCCAGGGCTTCCGGGTGCCATTGCAGACCCAGAAGGAAGCGGTCATCCACGGCCTCAACGGCTTCGGGGATCCCGGCCGGGCTGACGGCACAGATCCGCAGTCCCGGGGCGGGAATGTCCGCGGCCTGGTGGTGGATGCTGTTGGTCAGCAGCTGCTCACAGCCCAGCATGGCGTGAAGCTTTGTTCCCGGAACCAGAGCTGCCGGATGGCTGGGGCTGCGGCGGCCCGCTTCGTCCCGGTGGTTTTCCGCGGCGGCCTCGGGCCGCTGGCTGGGGATATCCTGGATCAGGGTACCGCCCAAGGCCACATTCAGCATCTGCTCGCCCCGGCAGATGCCCAGCACCGGTTTCCCGGCAGCCACGGCGGCTTTCAGCAGCGCCAGCTCAAATTCATCCCGGGGGACGTTGGGCGTGCCGCACTCCGGCAGCATGGACTGGCCGTAGTATTTGGGGTCCGGGTCACCGCCGCCGGTGAACAGAAAGCCGTCCAGATGGGCCGCCCAGAAGTTCGCGTGCCGCTTCTTCCAGGTCAGAAATACCGGAATGCCGCCAGCCCGGCGGACGGCCTTGCCATAGTCCCCGGACAGAATCTGCTTGATCAGGGAGGAGCCTGTGGAAACAACACCAATCAGAATCATGGAACCTACCTCTTAAATAGCAAAGGGTGAAACGGTTACACTTCCTTGCTCTTGGAGGCAATTTCCATCAGGCACTTGGACATAAAGGCATCGGGGGTCATGGCACCCAGGTCCTCGCCCTTCCGGGTCCGGACGGAGACGGTGCCGTTCTCCATATCCCGATCGCCTACCACCAGCATATAGGGAATCTTCTGCATCTGGGCCTCCCGGATCTTGTAGCCCAGCTTTTCGCTGCGGTAGTCGCCCTCGGCGTGGATGTTCACGGCGTTCAGCTTCTCCACCAGGTCCTTGGCGTAGCCGTGGGCCCGGTCCGTGATGGGCATGACCTTGACCTGGGTGGGCATCATCCACAGAGGCAGAGCACCGGCGTACTTCTCGATCAGGTAGGCCAGGGTCCGCTCATAGCAGCCCAGGCTGGTGCGGTGGATGATATAGGGACGCTTCTTCTGGCCGTCGGCGTCGGTGTACTCCATGCCGAAACGCTCCGCCAGCAGCATGTCGATCTGAATAGTGACGATGGTATCTTCCTTGCCGAAGACGTTCTTGTACTGAATGTCCAGCTTGGGACCGTAGAAAGCGGCCTCATCGATACCGACGCTGTATTCCACGCCCAGATCGTCCAGAATCTGGCCCATGATCCGCTGGGCCTCATCCCACTGCTCCTTGGTGCCCTCGTACTTGTTCTTGGGGTTGGCGGGATCCCACTGGCTGAAGCGGAAGGTGCAGTCCTCCAGCATGCCCACGGTGTCCAGACAGTATTTGGCCAGCTCCAGGCAGCCCTTGAACTCCTCTTCCAGCTGGTCGGGACGGAGAATCAGGTGGCCCTCGGAAATGGTGAACTGGCGGACACGGATCAGGCCGTGCATCTCGCCGGAATCCTCATTACGGAACAGGGTAGAGGTCTCGCCCAGACGCATGGGCAGGTCCCGGTAGCTCCGGGCCCGGTTCAGGAACACCTGATACTGGAAGGGGCAGGTCATGGGCCGCAGGGCGAAGCATTCCTTGCTCTCGTCGTTGGGGTCGCCCAGGACGAACATGCCGTCCAGGTAGTGGTCCCAGTGGCCGGAGATCTTGTACAGGTCGGACTTGGCCATCAGGGGGGTCTTGGTCAGCAGGTAGCCCCGCTTCTGTTCCTCATCCTCCACCCAGCGCTGCAGGGTCTGGATGACCCGGGCGCCTTTGGGCAGCAGGATGGGCAGACCCTGGCCGATTTCCTCCACGGTGGTGAAGAATTCCAGCTCCCGGCCCAGCTTGTTGTGGTCCCGCTTCAGGGCCTCCTCCTGCTTGCGCAGGTACTCGTCCAGCTCGTCCTTGCTGGGGAAGGCAATGCCGTAGATTCGCTGGAGCATTTTCCGTTTGGAATCGCCCCGCCAGTAAGCACCGCAGGACTTGGTCAGCTTGAAGCCGTTGTGCTTGACCCGGCCGGTGTGGTCCAGGTGGGGACCGGCGCACAGGTCGGTGAAGTCGCCCTGGGTGTAGAAGGAAATAACGGCATCCTCCGGCAGGTCGTTAATCAGCTCTACCTTGTAGGGCTCGTTCTTTTCTTCCATATACGCAATGGCTTCTGCCCGGGGCTTCTCGCTGCGCTCAATGCGGATGCGCTCCTTGCAGATCTTCTTCATCTCCGCCTCGATCTTCTCCAGATGCTCGGGAGTGAAGGAGAAGGGGGCGTCAAAGTCGTAGTACCAGCCCTCGTCGATGGCGGGGCCGATGGCCAGCTGGACCTCCGGCCACAGCCGCTTCACGGCCTGGGCCATGATGTGGGAGCAGGTGTGCCAGTAGGTTTTCCGGTACTCGGGGTTTTCAAAGGTGTACAGATTTTCTTCGGACATGGTTTTTACCTCCTTGTAGATTGGGGAGAGGTATAAAAAATACCCACCCCCTGAAAGATCAGGGGTGGGATACAGATGTATTCCACGGTTCCACCCTGGTTACGGCCTTGGCCGTCACTCATTGACGCGTTAACGGGCGCACCCGGTATGGCATTTCCGCCGATACGGCTCGGAAGTGGTATCGCTTCCGGCAGGGATACAGGGCCATTTCAGCATACAGGCCCCTCTCTGGGAATCTTTCCGGAAACGCGTGTCTTCGTCGCTGCCTTTGTAAGCAAAAATTTAGCACATTTTTTTTGGAAAGTCAATCCCCCGGAGGGGAAAAAACTGTGCCGAAAGAGAACGAATGGCGTCGTAACGGGGACCGTCGGAGGACATAACCTGCCGGAAACCAAATCCTACAAGAGGTAACATAATCCGACACCTTATGTAAACATCTGTAATTTTTTGACACAAGATATCGCGTGAAAAGACAGATAACGACGATATCTTGTATAGAAGTTAACATAATTTATGCATAAAAAATATGTAAAAAGTTGACGAAACTAGGTAAAATACAAGAAATACTTGACTTTTTATGATTATTTGATATAATAAGGCCATCAAAAACATGCACACATGCAAAATGTAACCTTTTGATATTTCTGATTTCGGATGTTACTTTTTCAATGAGGGGGTATCTACCATGCGTGGAAAAGGATGGCCCGTTTTTCTGGCATCCGCGGCGGTGGCGGCGGGAGTGGTCCTGACGCTGTCCGCCCAGACCGCCTTTGCCAGGACTTACGTCATCACCGACGGCGACAGGATCGTGACTTACACCACCTTCGCCGCGGATCCGGCGGAGGTCCTGGGCCAGGCGGGCGTGGAGCTCAGCGCCTATGATACCTACACCACGGAAGCGGTGGACGGGGGCGAGGCCATTACCGTCTGCCGCGCCCATACGGTTACCATCGAATACCATGGGCAGACCACGAGGACCTCCAGCCTCGGTGAGACGGCAGGGGAGTTGCTGTCCCGGCTGAACCTGGATGTGTCCGGAGAGGACGTGGTCTCCCATGGTATGGAGGATATGACCTACGATGGCATGGTGCTGCGGGTGGACCGCGTCGTTACGGCGCGGGAAACCTACACCACCACTGTACCCCACCAGGTCAGCTACTGCAAGGATGCCTCCACCCCCCGGGGCATGGAGGAGGTACTGGTGGAGGGCGTTGACGGAGAGCTGATGTGTACTGCCGACGTGACCTATGTCAACGGCGTGGAGGCCGGCCGCCAGGTCCTGACCCAGACCCAGACCCGGGCCCCCGTTACCCAGATTGTGGGCATCGGCACGGGGGAGGCGGCCCAGGCGGTGGATCCCGGCGCCATGCCGGTGATCGGCGACGGCTACATCACCCTGCCCACCGGGGAGGTGCTGACCTACACCGGCACCGCCACCATCCGGGCCACGGCCTACACCCATACCGACGCGGGCTGCGATTTCATCACGGCCACCGGCACCAGAGTCCACAAGGGCACCGTGGCGGTGGATCCCCGGTACATCCCCTATGGCACAAGGATGTTCATCGTGTCCAACGACGGAAGCTATGTTTACGGCATTTCCGTGGCGGAGGACTGCGGCGGCGACATCAAGGGCGACCGGATGGACCTGTATTTTCCTACTTACGACGAGTGTATCCAGTTCGGGAGAAGAGTGTGTACCATCTACTTCCTGGGCTAGACCAGGATTTTGAGAGATAAGATACAAGGTAACGATTCCGCCGTACCCGAAATTTCTCATATAAAGGATCGTTTAGCGTCTCCAAGGCCCCCTCTGACGAGGGGGCTGTCAGCGAAGCTGACTGGGGGAGAGAAAGCCTGAAAGCTTTCGCATTCCTGGTAAATACGGGAAAAGACGGAAAGTAACCAACGAAGATAAACGATCATTTACGTGAAACGCTCTACCACGACTGAATCGTTACAATACAAGATATAAGACAGCCTTACCTTATCTTATATCTCGTTTCCGGTTCAACTGCCTGTAGTTTTCCATTGCAAATCCGCCTTTCTTCTGGTATGATTGTCAGAAGAAAGGCGGATTGTTTTATGGTGAATGTATGCGATCTTCAGGTTATGAAGCCGCTGTTGGCGGAGTACGGATTTCATTTTTCCAAGGCCAAGGGCCAGAATTTTCTCATCGCTCCCTGGGTGCCCCAGTCCATCGCGGAGCAGGCGGGGGTGGACGGGACCGCGGGGGTCCTGGAGATCGGCCCCGGGATCGGCCCTCTGACCCAGCAGCTTGCCTTAAGGGCGGAAAAGGTCTGCGCGGTGGAGGTGGATGAGCGGCTGAAGCCCATTCTGGATATCACCCTGGGGGATTTTGACAATGTGGAGATCCTCTGGGACGACGTTCTGAAGCTGGACATCCCCGCTTTGGTGGAGGAACGGTTTCCGGGCCTTCGTCCCATGGCCTGCGCCAACCTTCCTTATTATATTACCTCCCCCATTCTGACGGCGCTGCTGGAGGCGGAATGCTTTGACTCCGTCACCGTCATGATCCAGAAGGAAGTGGCCCAGCGCATTGCCGCCGCCCCGGGAACGCCGGATTACGGCGCGTTTTCGGTGCTGTGCCAGTATTACGCGGAGCCGGAGCTGCTGTTCGAGGTTCCGGCCCACTGCTTTGTGCCCCAGCCCAAGGTCACCTCGGCGGTGATCCAGCTGCGGGTGCGAAAGGAGCGGCCCTGGGACATTCCGGATCCTGAGCTGTTCTTCCGGGTGGTCCGGGCCAGCTTCGCCATGCGGCGCAAAAAGCTCAGCAACGGTCTGGCCTCCGGCTTCCCGGAGCTGGGGAAGACCGGCGCCGCGGAGGTCATCCAAGCCGCGGGCTTCGACGCCAATGTCCGGGGAGAGACCCTTGGCATCCCGGAATTTGCCAGAATTACCAACGAGATCAGCAAGCGGCGCGGCTTGTAGCGATGGGAATGACCGTTTATCACAGTATCTATTGTTTTGCATCGCACCCAATGTAGGGCGGGCCCCCGCCGAGCAGGGACGATACGCAATCTGCTGCGATAGACGCAAATATGCAAAACCATAAGTGCAACGGCGGGGGCAAGCCCCCGCCCTACATTGGGTGCAGCGATAATCGGTTGTTTATCTGATATTCTCTCACTGTGACGAATTATTCCATAGGAAAAAGACATAGGAGACAAACAATGATCGAATTTCTGTTTCTGGACCTGGACGACACCATCCTGGATTTTCGCAAGGCTGAGCGGATCGCTGTGGCCAAAACCATCCGGGACTTCGGGGTGGAGCCGACGGAGGAAGTCCTGGACCTGTACCACCGGATCAACAAGGCCCACTGGGAGATGCTGGAGCGGGGAGAGCTGACCCGGGAAGAGGTGATGGTGAACCGTTTCGCCGCCCTGTTCCGGGAGCTGGGGGCGAAGCCGGATGCCTCTGCCTGCGCGAAGGATTATGAGCATAACCTCTCCATCGGCCATTACTTTCTTCCCGGAGCGGAGGAGGCGGTGGAGGCCCTGCACCGGAAATACCGGCTGTTCCTGGCCAGCAACGGCACCGCCTCGGTGCAGAAGGGCAGGCTGACCAGCGCCAACCTGTACCGGTTCTTTGAGCGGGTCTTTGTCTCCCAGGAGCTGGGGTTCAACAAGCCCTCAAAGGCCTTTTTTGACGCCTGCTTTGCCCGGATCCCCGGGTTTGACCCGGCGAAGGCCGCTATGGTGGGCGACAGTCTCACCTCCGACATTCAGGGCGGCATCAACGCCGGAATCACCACGGTCTGGGTAAACCCGGAACACAGGCCCTGGGGCGATATCAAACCGGATTACGAGATCGAAGGGCTTTCTCAGCTGGAAAAGCTGTTGGAAACAGTATAAGGAGGAACCAAAATGGCGGAATATGAGCTGGTTCGGGAGATCAAAAACCTCTGCCGCAACAACCAGATGCGGGACATCTTCTTCGAGGAAGTGGAGTGTGAGGATCCGGAAAAATACCTGCGGCAGCGGCTGAAGGGAAAGCAGATCGAGCTGTCTGTGGAGGAGGGGACCGGCGGCGCGGTCACCATCCACGCGGTGGTGGACGGCATGATCGAGAAATATGTGTTCACACCGATCTGACGAAAGACGGATGTTGGAATTGATTGGAAGCCGGCGGGAAAGGAATCTGAGAAATTTTTGCAAATTCGGGCGAATTGCGGGTTGAATTTAGGCGTGACATGTGATACGATATCGTTGTATCGATATGGGCGCAGTGCGTCAAAATCGATCCGGGGTTCAGCGCCGCGAGCAATTGGCGAAAGGCCTGCCTGCTGCGGAAAGCTTCCCCCATTTCGCAAATCCACTGTTATAAGGAGATCCTGAACTATGGCTACACCTCATACCATTGCCGTTGCCGGTAAGGGCGGCGTGGGAAAAACCACTACCTGCGGCATGATCATCGATTACCTGTGCAAAAAAAAGAACGGCCCCGTGCTGGTGGTTGATGCCGATGCCAATTCCAACCTCAATGAGGTCCTGGGGGTGGAGGTTGAGACCTCCCTGGGACAGATCCGGGAGGAGATGGCGCAGGCGGAGCTGAAGGGGACCATTCCCCAGGGCATGACCAAGGCGGATTACGCCGAGATGAAATTCAGCGACGCCCTGATCGAGGACGATGATTTTGATATGCTGGTGATGGGCCGCACCCAGGGCAAGGGCTGCTACTGCTACGTCAACGGCGTACTCAAAACCCAGCTTGATAAGTATATCGGCAACTATTCCTATGTGGTCATGGACAATGAGGCGGGTCTGGAGCATGTGGCCCGGGGCACGCTGCCCCATGTGGACACCATGCTGCTGATCTCCGACTGCTCCCGCCGGGGCGTCCAGGCCGTGGCCCGTATTGCCGAGATGATCGACGAAATGAGCCTGAATCCCGGCCAGATGGGCCTGATCATCAACCGGGCTCCCAATGGAGAGCTGGACGAGGGCATCCGCAGCGAGATCGACAAGCACGGTCTGAAGCTTTTTGGTGTGCTGCCTCACGACGAGGCGGTCTACCGCTGCGACTGTGACGGAGATCCCTCCGCCAGGCTGCCGGACACCGATCCCATGAAGAAGGCTCTGAGAGGGATCATGCAGTCCATCGGCCTGTAATTTCTTTTGTGAACGATATAGGATATGAGATGTAAAATATAAAATCGCGACAATTATGTTTTGTATCTAATATCTTATATCTCATATATTTTTTATTTCAACAAGGGGGATAATTAACTATGGCTTTCACTCCCAAGACGGCTCCCTTTAACGGCAAGATCAATGCCGTTACCCTGGGCACCGGTGACAAGGCAATCGTCATCGGCGGCCAGAATGTGATGCCGTTCTACACCTTCGACGCACCCATCGCCAACGCGCCCAAGATCGGTGTTGAGATCTCCGACGCTGCCGCCGAGTGGGATACGCCCGCGCTGAAGGAGTTCTATGCCGGCTGTGTCACCATGGCCGACTACGCCAAAAAGGCTGAGACCATGCCCGGCGCCGACTTCCTGTGCCTGCACTTCGAGTCCGCGGATCCCAACGGTGCCAACCGCTCCGTTGCCGACTGTGTGGCCGATGCCAAGGCCGTTGCCGAGGCCGTCTCCATGCCCATTGTCGTCATGGGCTGCAAGAACATCGAGAAGGACGGCGAGCTGTTCTCCAAGATCGCCGAGGCTCTGCAGGGCAAGAACATCCTGGTCCTGTCCGCCCGGTCCGAGGACTACAAGACCGTCGGCGCTTCCGTGGCCCTGGCCTACGGCCAGAAGGTGGGCGCGGAGACCGCTGACGACATCAACCTGGCCAAGCAGCTGAACATCATGCTGAAGGGTCTGTCCATCCAGCCCGAGAACATTGTTATGAACATCGGCACCGCTGCCGTGGGCTATGGCTATGAGTACGTGGCTTCCACCCTGGATCGGGTCCGTCTGGCCGCTCTGGCCCAGTCCGACGCCGACCTGCAGATGCCCATCATGGCTCCCGTGTCCCCCGACACCTGGGCTGTGAAGGAGTCCTCCGCAACCGAAGAAGATGAGCCCGCGTGGGGCAGCCGGGAAGAGCGCGCCATCGAGATGGAAGTCGCCACTGCCGCTGCCAACCTGACCGGCGGCGCTGACGCTGTGATCATGCGTCATCCCGCGGCCGTCGCCACCATCAAGAAGTTCATCGAAGAACTCGTCTAATCGGAAGGAGGATACATACAATGGCTTTGAAAGGTCTTGACATTTTTAAGCTGTCTCCTAAGAAGAACTGTAAGGAGTGCGGCAGCCCCACCTGTATGGCATTCTGCATGAAGGTGGCCCAGGGCGCTGTTTCCATCGACAAGTGCCCCTACTTCTCTGACGACGCCAAGGCGATGCTCAACGAGCAGACCGCGCCTCCCATGAAGACCATCGCCGTGGGCAGCCACAAGCTGGGCGGCGAGACCGTGCTGTACCGTCATGAGAAGACTCTGGTCAATAAGAACCTGTACGCTGTTTCCGTCTGCACCTGCATGTCCGCCGAGGAAGTGGACAAGAAGCTGGCCGAGATGGCGAAGGTGGATTACGAGCGTATCGGCGAGCGGATGTATGTGGAGTTCGTGTTCGCCGCCAACACCCAGTCCGATCCCGCCGTCTATGCCGAACTGGTCAAGAAGGCCGCCGCTACCGGCCGCAGCCTGATCCTGGAGTGCTGGGATGTGGAGTGCGCCAAGGCTGCCCTGGCCGTGGCCGGCAAGGATGTGATCCTGGACGGCGCTACCCCCGAAAACTATGAGGCCATGAACGCCGTCGCCAAGGAAGCGGGTGTTACCCTGGGCGTTTACGCCGAGAGCCTGTCCGACCTGTACGACACTGTGAAGAAGCTGGAAGCCGCCGGCAATAAGAACCTGGTTCTGGACGTCACCGGCAAGACCGCCAAGGAGACTCTGGCCAACGCGGTTCTGGTGCGCCGCACCGCTCTGAAGGACGGCGACCGTTCCTTCGGCTATCCTTCCATCGTGAATCTGGCCCGGGTTGCCAAGGGCGACGACCGCCTGCAGACCGCCTACGCTGCCATGTTTACCGAGAAGTACGCTTCCATCATTGTCATGGAGAACATGACCTACGCTCAGGCTCTGCCTCTGTACGGCCTGCGTCAGAACATCTTCACCGATCCTCAGAAGCCCATGAAGGTGGAGTCCAAGATCTACCCCCTGAACGGCGCCGACGAGAACAGCCCCTGCGCCCTGACCGTG
>SFQY01000086.1 GCA_004562395.1 bacterium
CAGCCCCATCTGGCCGTAGCACCAGGACACGAAGCAGGCGCACCATTCCACACGGGAATTGAAGCCGTACCAGCTCCAGTAGGGCTGACCGCCCACATTACCCACTTGGCTCTTGGCAATATCCACCACGGCCTGATTGCCGGGGCGGGTGCCGTTGACGAATACCACGCCGGTCAGGTCCTCGGAATTGCTCATATCCGGGGAGCCGCCGCCGAAGATCAGCGGCTTATTGCCCAGCGTCTGCCGGTACACTTGGTACATTTCCAGCTGTTCCGGGGTCAGCAGCTCCGAAGCCACGGAAGATATGGGCTTGCTGTCAAGCCGTACATTCAGAATGTAATACTCATACGGGACTTCAACCTCGTATTCATATTCTTCTGTCGTGACTTCGCCTGTTTCCGGGTCCGTGGATGTGGTGGTCCCTGTCCGCGTTTCTGTCCGGTATCGTATCTCCACTTCCTCGGTGAGCGTCAGTTCATACTGTACGTCAAACACACGCTCCAGCTCCGCCTGGGCGCTCTGCCGGGTGTAGCCCTGCAACACGGCGGACAGGTAGGCCGCCAGCTCATGGGGGTCATGTCCGATCATATCCAGGTCATAGCGGTATTCGTCATATCCCGGATGGCTGCTTTCGATGTTGTCGATCTCGGCTTGCAGCGCCGTTTCCTTGGCGGCGTAGTCAGCCTCCACCGCCACCATCTCAGGGTCATCCGACGGATAGGTGGTGCCGGACACCGCAGAACCGATGCTCTGCGCCATCATGGAGCAGGAGGACATGGTGTTGAGCAGCATACAGACCAGCAGAAAGATCGCACCCGCAATCAAAAAGCCCTTTTTGTGGCGCACGACAAATGCCCCCGCCTCCTGCGCCTTTTCCTTGACCGTCTTGGCGGCCTTGCCGGTCTTTTGGGCTGCGCTGGCGGTATTCCCAGCAGCTTGACCGGCGCGCTTGGCGGCAGCGTATTCCTTCTTGATGGCCTGTTTCTGCTGCCAGCGGGAGATGGGGTTGCTGGCAAGCTGGGGATTTTCCCGCAGGGACTTCTGATACAGGGCGTTCACATTGGCCTTTTCCAGCTTCTGCTCGGCCTGGGCCGCCTTGCGGTAGGGCTTCAACTTGTGGCTGCGATAGCTGTCCTGAACCAACCGTGCGCCGGTCTCAGCAGCCTCCTCGGACTTGTGGGCGCTCTCCACACCCACATTGTCCTGCTCGGTCTCCCGGATTTCCTTATGGAGTTTCCCCAGCGCGGCATTGGCGGGGGTATCCCGCACCGCATGGGACAGCTTGGAGGGCGGCTTTTTCTTGTCCTCCAGCACCAGCTTGGTGGTCACTTTGCCGGTCTCCGGGTCCACCGTCTTTTTCCGGACCTGCTTTTTGGGGATTTTGGCCTGCGCCTTATCCGCTTTGACGGCGGCCTTGTCCGCCTTACGGATGGGCTTTTCCAGCGCCGGGTCAGCCCGTTCCTCGTCCGTAAAGCGCAGGCGCGGTTCCTTATTCAAACCATTCCCCCAACATGAGGGAGGCCGTCATGTAGCGCAGCTCCACATAGACGGCCAGCCCCACAGGGTCACGGGAGGGATGCTGAAGCAGATGGGCGTAGATCTGCGCCACCACATTGGCCAGCAGCTCGGACTGCCCGCCCTCAAAGATGACGATGGCCGGGATGCCGTTCATGGCGCACCAGATTTCCGTCAGGCGCAGCAGGCCCGCCTCGCCGTCCTCGTTCAACTGGGCCGCCTGGTCTGCCGCCGTGCGGGTCTCGCTGACGGCATCGGCCAGCTCGGTGAGCAGCTGGGTGCGCTCACCCTCCAGGGCATCGTCAAAAAACATCATGGTATCCAGTTCGGTGTTGGGTTTCATGGTCATTCATCCTCCTTTTTCAGCTCTTGCGGTTTCGTGGTCATAATACGGTACAGTTCCGTATCTTTGGGGAAGTGGTCAACGAAAGGCAGGATCGTGGAGCCGTAGAACAGCAGGCCCTCGCCTTCACCGGAATGGGTCACATAGGAAAGCTGGTGCGGGGAAATGCCCAGCTGCTTGGCGAGAATCTGCCGGTCCCCGCCAGCCTGATTGAGCATATACACGAAGTCGGAGTTCTCAAAGATATTCTCCACCTCGCGGCTGCTCAAAAGGTCTTTGACATTCTGCGTGATGCCGGTGGGAATACCGCCCCACTTTCTGAACCGCTTCCAAATCTCCACCGTGTAGGCGGCGGTCTGTTCCTCTTTCAGCAGCAGGTGCATCTCGTCGATGTAGTAGCGGGTGGACTTGTGGGCGGC
>SFQY01000087.1 GCA_004562395.1 bacterium
TACCAGTCGTTTTCCCCAAAATCGCCCAGGAATTGCTCCTCCAGCTTCTCCTGCCCATATTCATCAAAGGCATACTCGGCGTACTCGCCGTAGACGAACATGGCGTAGTCCCGCTCGGCCATGCTCAGGAGCACGATGATCCCATCCCGCCCGCTGCCCATACCGAGCTCACTGCCGTGATAGAGCTGATAGGTGACCTCAAAGACACTGCCGTTTCCGTATTCCGTGTAATCATCCACAAGAGCAAAATAAACGCCGCAATCCTGCTTTTGGGAAATAGCTTCGGCCCGAGTCTCCAGCTTTTCCCACTTCTCATAGGGAAGAAGGTCTGCAGCATCAAATACATACTGCATCGTGACGCTGCCCTGCACCGGTTTTTCCACGCCGACATCCTCGCCGGAGCCGGCCGGCGGGCAATTTGTGAGGATGTAATCCTCCGCCGTTTCCGCCATGGCGTCCACTGCCTGTGTCAGCGCCACGGCGCTCATGGTCATGTCCTCGCCGTTCCACGCCCGCGCCGCCATATAGGGCTGTACCGCATCGTAGACGGCGCCGGACAATTCCTGGCCGTTGCCCCGCTCATCGCTCAGTCTGGCGTAGACGCACCAGTCATTTTCGTCAACCATCCTGTAGGTATCCCCATCCTGCGCTTCCAGCAGAATGGTCAGCGTAACGCCCTCCTTGTGCTCGCCATAGCCGTAATCATATTCCTCATAGATCCCCGCGGCGGCGTCGCCAAGTCCGTCATAGCTGTTTTGGGTCAATACATCCACCCGCAGATCAAGGCCCAGCGCCTGGGAGAGCTGGGGGAGGGTCTGTTCTCCCTGCATGGTCAGTTCCTGCGATCCCAAGGATTCCGTTTCGTCATAGATCACGCCGTACTCCATTGCCGCCATTGCGGGAGTGCAGAGGGACAGCGCCAACAGGAACGCCAGCGCGAGAGCAGTATATGCTTTCTTCATATCCGGTCCGCCTCCTTTCTCACGGCAATAGGACCAGCGCCGAACTGATCACAGACAGGGGGACGGCGATGGCGGCAAACAGCCCCCAGAACTTCCCCCAGCTGACCGGCAGGTCGCCCACCAGCTTTCCGGTCTGTCCATTCATGGCAAAGAGGAAGTCCTTCCCATGCCACTTGGTATTCAGCATCCAGACGGGCATCAGGGCGTAATGCACCTTGCCCCTGCGCAGGTGAACGCTGCTGTCTCTGAGAACGCAGAGGTCATAACGCTTCACTGTGCCGCGCAGCGCGGAGGCAAGGGTCCCCTCACAGCGCTGATCCGCCCGCTGCCGGCTCTGTTCCACCGTCACATCGAACTTATCGGCCAGGAAGCCGGGGAGATACGCGGTGGAAAACGGCTTCAGCTCCTTGTAGTCATAGGGTTCAATGGAGTCCATGTGGCCGTCCGGCATCTTGCTGGAGGCGTCCACCGGCACCTTCTCAAAGGTGACGGCTCCGGCCCGGTAGACATCGTAGTGTTTCGTCTCCGTGATCTCGTAGTCGCCGGAGCGGTATGTACGGGAGCGGGCAGCCTCATAATGGGCGTCGCCCTCCGCCTCGCCGTCGAACATCCAGAAGGGAACATAGATCCCCCGGATCTCCTGCACATGATTTTCACCGGTAAAGCTTTTCGGCAGGAAAAACTTCCCTTTGTAGTGGGACTTGAGGGCCTTTACCGCATCCTCCTTGCTCAGCTTGAACGGAACGATGAAATCCGGCCGCAGTGCCCCGGAGAACTGGCCCGGCACCACGGTGGGGTTCCCGCAATAGGGGCAGGAGGTCGCCGCCGTGCTCTCCTCGCAGATGAGCTCCGCGCCGCAGCTGGGGCAGCCGTAGGCCCGCATACCGTCGCCCTCAGCCCCCCAATCCTCGCAAAAGTCAGAGGTGTCCCATGCGCCTCCATCCGCGGCCGGCGCGCCCTGCCCGGCGCCGCCTTCCTCCGTCGCCTGCTGGGCTTCTGCCGCCTTTTTTTCTTTCTCTGCGTAGAGCGCCTCGATCTCCGCCACATCATAACTGGCGCCGCAGTATTCGCACTCCAACCGGCCGGACGCACCGGAGAAATGCAGCGGTCCCGTGCAGCTGGGGCATTGATAATTTGTTACCTGTGTTGGCATCTGAAATTCCTCCTTCCCATGCCGGCGCTGTAACGGTCTATACCGAAACAGGCCGTAATCCGCAGAAGATCAGCCGAGCGGGTCGGTGAGCAAGCTGTCCAGCGTCAGGACGCACAGCTGCGCGTCGTACTTCGGCATAAACGG
>SFQY01000035.1 GCA_004562395.1 bacterium
GTCAGCTTCGCTGACAGCATACATTTAGGTATGATTGCCACCGGCAATCATGAATATTTTGATTCGCTGCGCGGAGCACCACCCTCGTCAGAGGGGGCCATATGCGCCACCTTCGTCAGAGGAGGCCTTTACGCAAGGCTACCAGAATTTGTATCCACCGAGGTTTCGTCATGCACAAATACCAAGGAAAATATCAGCCACCCCGAAAGTCACGCCGGCCATTTCTGTATATCGGGCTGGGGTGCGGCCTGTTTGCTCTGATTGCGGCGGCGTATGTGGGGCTTTTCTTCTGGACCGGCTCCCAGCGCAAGCAGGCCAGCCGCCAGACGGCCATGGAATATGTGGTCACCCTGCCCACCCGGCCGCCAAAGGAAACGGAAGCCGCCGGGACCACCCGGCCCACGGAAAGCACCGTCCCGGAAACCACCGCGGAAACGGAGCCTCCCCGGTTCCCATCCGTGGACTTTGAAGGTCTGCGGGAGAAAAATCCGGATGTTGTGGCGTGGATCCAGATTCCCACGCTGGAAGGGATCGACTACCCCGTGGTCATCGGCGAGGATAATGCGTATTATGTAAACCACAACTGGCAGAAAGAGGAAAGCGAGGAGGGGGCCATCTTTCTGGACTTTCGCAACCAGCCGGATTTTTCCCAGCCCCACAACATCCTCTACGGTCACTGCATGAAGGACGGCACTATGTTCCAGCCTCTGGGACAATGGGAAAAGGAGTCCTTCCTGCGAAACAGCGACCGAAGCCTTCTTCTGTACCTGCCGGAGGAAACCCGGGTGTATGAGATCATCGGCTCGGAGCGGGTGAACGCTCTGGACAGCCGGGTATACAAAACGGACTACACCACCGGGGAGGAATGGGCAGATGCCATCGGCATCACCCTGACAAAGCTCTGGTACGAGCTGGACACAGAGTATGACGGCGATTCCGAAATCCTGACCCTCTCCACCTGCATGGGCGGCGACCAGCGCCTCACCGTCCATGCCATCTGCGTGGAGCATGTTCCCAATCCATAAAAAAGCCGGTGTACCCCGATCTGCGGTACACCGGTTTTTTTATGCCAAAACAGACGCATTCCGCGTAGGGGCGACCCTTGCGGACGCCCGGCGGGAATGGGTACGTTTCCCCACCGATTTCGGCGAATCCGTATTTTCCACCCAGCGGGCAGGACGCTCAAATCAGATCTCTCTGTTCATGGGAACCTGCTGTCTTTCTATTCTATGGGGGAATTCCATCCAACGGCGGGAGGTCCGGGGAGTACTCTTTTCCGCGGATACGATTTGTCCGACCAGAAACGCGCTGAGGGTGATGACGAGAATGCCATATACCGTTTGCCGGAGAGACTGGCGGAAAAACTGCATCAGGATGATGGCTGAGTCAACCACATTCAGCGTCACCGCAATGGGGCAATTCCATTTGTTTTGCAGGATCACACCGAGTACGGAAAAACCTCCGGCGGAGGCACCACTGCGCAGAATCAGGGCGGTGCCGGCACCCAGCAGCGTTCCCGCGATCAGCACGGAAACCATCGGACTCTGGACAGAGGGAACTTCGTTTCCGGAAAAGACCTGCAGGAACAGGGGAAACAGCAGGCTGGAGGCCACGGTTTTCACAGTGAAGGTCTTTCCCACAAACACAAGCCCCAGCACGAAAAAGAGCATGTTGACGGCAAAAACCATTTGCGGCAGAGAAAGAGGAAGATAATCGTAAATAATTGAGGCGAACCCTGTAACACCGGCGGCGGCAAAGTTCTGCGGAAGGATAAACAGCCCGAAGGCCATGGCTGTGAGGGCAGTGCCCATGATCATTTCAAGCTGCGAAACACAGGTTTTCAGAATGCTTTTGGCCAGGCAGCCCTTTGAATCGTCCATTGTACTTTCCTCGGTTCGAAATAATAGATTCCTGCGGTTATCGGTTTTCGAAAGCAGCGTATCGTCTCACCCACAGAGTAGGGCGGGGGCAAGCCTCCGCCCTACGTTGGTTCCAACATTCCCATCATTTTTTTGCCATGCTTATGAAAACCGGCAACCACGTATATGCTTATTATAAAGGAAGAATCATTATTTACAACCGTCTGTATTGTATGATAAGATAAGGAAAAGATTATGATAGGAGGGGTACCATGACCACTACACAGCTTCGTTATTTTGTCGCAGCCGCGCGGCTTCAAAGCTTTACCAAAGCCGCGGAGCAGTTTTATATTTCCCAAACTGCCATGACCCAGCAGATCCGCGCCCTGGAGGAAACCGTCGGCGCCGCCCTGTTTGACAGAAGCACCCGGCCTGTATCCCTGACTCCGGCAGGAGCGGCTTTTCTGTTGGATGCCCGTGCCATTCTGGAGCGGATGGATGTTTCCCTGGAGCATATCAAGGAGGCTTCTACCGGACTGAAGGGTACCCTTCGGATCGGCTATGTCCGGGGCTATGAGCGCAGCAATCTGTCCAATATCCTGCGCTCCTTCCATAAAAAATACCCCAATATCCTGCTGAGCCTGTACCGCAATTCCACCGACGCCCTTGCCGTCGCCTTATGCAATCAGGATCTGGATATCATTGTCACCTGGGACAGTACCAATCTCGCCGCAAATCCCCTTTGGAGCAGCTTCCATATGGCAAGCGCCCGGCTGGTGGTCGCGCTGTATCCCAGTCACCCCCTGGCCGGCCGGCAAACCCTGTCCCGGAAGGAGCTGAAGGATGAGAAGATCCTGTATATGTCCCCCTCCGACTCCCAGGATTCCTACGGCGATGCCTTTTTTATGAGCCTGTATCAGGCGGCGGAATTCAAACCCAATATCATTTTCCGTTCATCGGATACAGAGAGTATCCTGATCATGGTGGCCGCGGAGGAAGGTGTCTCCATACTGCCGGACTACTGCACCAACAAGCTGACCAACGCGGACAATCTGGTGTTCATTCCGCTGGAAGGTGACAACGAGATCGAGGAAATAACCGTTCTATGGGGTAAGAATAACACAAACCCGGTGCTGCCCCGGCTGGTGCAGCATTTGGAAAATCACGCGGAGTGAAGCTGGGGTGATCCTATCCCCGAAGTCCTGCCGCGATGGCTGTGAATCCGACGCCTGCTGTACAGGGGCCGCCCCTTTTGTCCCTGCCAAAGGGAACATGTAAAAATGTGCATATCGGTTTTCCTCAGCTGGTCGATAAATTGGTGTTTGTAAGGGTGACGGAACGCAAAACCTTCCCCCTCGGGGGAAGGTGGCACGGCGAAGCCGTGACGGATGAGGGGAAACGTGGAGATTTCCTCGGCGATAACGATAAAAGGGGAAAAATTACCGACATGGTACTCCTGTTTCCCCCGACGGAACCCTTCGGTGCGTCAGCCCCTCATCCGCCCCAGTGTGCGCACTGGGGCACCTTCCCCCTCGGGGGAAGGTCTTGCTCAACATCTCTGCAAATTCCAATTTATCGACCAGCTGAGGAAAACCGATATGCACATTGTACGATTTCCTCTATGAATTCTCTGTTCAGCAAATCCGGGGAAACACGTATCATGACGCCGGGGCCGGTCAGGTTTCCAGGTCATTCAGAGCGGCCCGGACGGCGGCGATCACAAAGGCGGAAAAGGTGCAGTTTTTCCCCTGAATGGCCTTTTCCACCGCCTCCACCACATCGTCGGGGAAACGTATGGTTTTGTTGACGGTGGGCGGCGATTCCGGAATCTTGAACTTACCCATGGCAATACCTCGCAATGCATTTGTATTGCATTTATTTTACTAAATTCCCCTCAAAAATATGCATTGCGTTTGCAATGCATATTTTCATTGGGAACATGATAGAATATTCACAATAGTACTTAATTTTTTTGAGGTTATTGGGTTTCGTAAGCAAAGCGAAACAACGCAGGGCGGAGGCCCCGCCAGCGGGAAAACGATGCTGTGCTTACGAAAACCGATAGCAACAATTATTCTTTGCTGAACAGGCCCAATCCTGCCCGAAAGCCTTGGCTTGCCGGGCCTTTTGGCGTTTGGGCGCATGGTATGATCGAGAGCATTCCGATTTAAGGAGGGAGCATATGAAAGGCATTATTCTCGCCGGCGGATCCGGTACCCGGCTGTACCCGCTGACCAAGGTCACTTCGAAGCAGCTTCTCCCTGTTTATGATAAGCCCATGATCTACTATCCCCTGTCCACCCTGATGCTGGCGGGGATCCGGGACATTCTGATCATTTCCACTCCCACGGACACCCCCCGGTTTCAGGATCTTCTGGGCGACGGCAGCCATTTCGGCATTCACCTTTCCTATGCGGTCCAGCCCTCCCCCGACGGCCTGGCCCAGGCCTTCCTCATTGGCCGGGAATTCATCGGCGGGGATGCCTGCGCCATGATCCTGGGAGACAATATCTTCTACGGCAACGGCTTTTCCAGTATGCTGGCCCGGGCCAACCAGAATGCCCAGGCCGGACGGGCTACGGTATTCGGCTACTACGTTCCGGACCCCCAGCGGTTCGGGGTGGTGGAGTTCGACGAAAACGACCGGGTGGTATCCATCGAGGAAAAGCCCGCCAATCCCAAGAGCAATTACGCCGTCACGGGGCTGTACTTCTACCCCAGCGGCGTGTCCGATATGGCCGCCAAGGTCACCAAATCCCCCCGGGGGGAGCTGGAGATCACCACGCTGAACGACTTCTATCTGAAGGAGGACCTTCTGGACGTGGAGCTGCTGGGCCGGGGCTTCGCCTGGCTGGACACCGGCACCATGGAGAGCCTGCTGGAGGCGGCGGAATTTGTACATATGGTGGAAAAGCGCCAGGGCGTCAAGATCTCCGCTCCCGAGGAAGTGGCCTTCCGGTTTGGCTGGATCACCGCCGCCGAGCTTCTGCAGTCCGCCCAGGCCTACGGCAAATCCCCCTACGGCCACCATCTTCGCCAGGTGGCGGAGGACAAGTTCAAAAGCTTTCTGATCAAGCGCGAGGAGGCCCAGGTATGACCATTCTTGTTACCGGCGGCGCCGGATTTATCGGCTCCAACTTCATCTTTCACATGCTGGCAAAGTATCCGGACTACCGGATCGTCTGTCTGGACAAGCTGACCTACGCCGGAAACCTCTCCACCCTGGCGTCCGTGATGGACAATCCCAGCTTTCGGTTCGTGAAGCTGGATATCTGCGACCGCCAGGGGGTGTACCGGCTGTTTGAGGAGGAGCATCCCAACATGGTGGTGAACTTCGCCGCGGAAAGCCATGTGGACCGCTCCATTGAAAATCCCGAGGTCTTCCTCCAGACCAACATCCTGGGCACCCAGGTGCTGATGGATGCCTGCCGGAAATACGGCATCGACCGTTTTCACCAGGTCTCCACGGATGAGGTCTACGGGGACCTGCCCCTGGACCAGCCGGACCTGTTCTTTACGGAGGATACCCCCATCCACACCAGCTCCCCCTATTCCGCTTCCAAAGCCGGTGCCGACCTTCTGGTGCTGGCCTATCACCGCACCTTCGGGCTTCCGGTGACCATCTCCCGGTGCTCCAACAACTACGGTCCCTATCAGTTCCCAGAGAAGCTGATCCCCCTGATGATCGCCAATGCCCTGAACGACAAGCCCCTGCCGGTCTACGGCCAGGGCCTGAACGTCCGGGACTGGCTGTATGTGGAGGATCACTGCATCGCCATCGACCTGATCCTGCACCGGGGCCGGGTGGGCCAGGTCTACAACATCGGCGGCCACAATGAGATGCGCAACATCGATATCGTGAAGATCATCTGCGCCGCTCTGGGCAAGTCGGAAAGCCTCATCACCCACGTCACCGACCGGAAGGGCCACGACATGCGCTACGCCATCGACCCGGCCAAGATCCACAACCAGCTTGGCTGGCTGCCGGAGACAAAATTCGCCGACGGCATCCGGAAAACCATCCGGTGGTATCTGGACAACCGGGAATGGTGGGAAGAAATCATTTCCGGGGAATACCGGAATTACTACGAAAGAATGTACGGCGGACGCTGAGCAGCAAACGATCCGCATTTGGAGATGATCCCTTGTATCGCATTGATTACCGTTACCTGCGGCCAAAGAAAGCCGCGTGGTTAAAGAGAATGTACGCAACGCCCTTTGAGGAAAAGCAGGAGCTGGCCCTCTGGCAGGGAAAAAACGCCACCATCCTGCCTCTGTGGGAGTTTCCGGAGGACGAAGACCTGCTCTTCGGCCGGGGCGGCGTGGTGGATGAAGCGGGGGATTACGTTCCCCTGTCCGGGATCGAGACCCGGATCATGAACCGCTATCCCTTTGAAAACCCCGTGTACCGGGACGAAAAGGTGGTCTACTGCGGCTATCTGGTGAACCACTGGGGACATTTTCTGGTGGAAGCCGTGACAAGGCTCTGGTACGCCCTGGAGCAGGATCCCACCGTGGACAAATACGTTTTCTTCGTGGACAAGGGCGAGGAACGGACTGTCAAGGGCAACTACAAGGCATTCTTCCAGCTTCTGAACATCTGGGACAAGCTGGAGCTGGTGAACACCCCCACCACCTACCGGGAGGTCATCGTTCCGGAGATCTCCTTCCAGTGCATGAAGTTTTACTCCCCCAAATATCTGGCGATCTTTGACGCCATTGCGGACAATGTCACCGTGGACCCCTCCTGGGAGCGGTTTGACAAGATCTATTTCACCCGGAGCCAGTTCGCGGGGAACAACAACTACGAATTCGGGCTGGAGGCCTTTGACGATTTCTACCGCCGCAACGGCTACGCCGTGCTTGCCCCCGAAAAGCTGCCCCTGGAGCAGATGATCTACCTCATCCGCGGCGCCTCGGAGGTGGCCTCCATGTCCGGCTCCACGCCACACAACATGCTCTTCGCCTCCAACGGGCAGAAGCTGACCATTCTGGAGCGGCTGGTGACCAATGACGACCACCAGGTCTGCGTCAACCAGATGCGGCAGCTATCCGTTACCCCCATCGACGCCAATTTCCAGCTGTACACCGTGGACTTCTGCGGTCCGTACATGCTGGGCTGCAACCACCTCTTTGAGCAGTACCGAACCGACCGGGGCATGGTGCCTCCCGACCAGCGGTTTACCTCCGAAAAATACCGGAACGCCTGCTTCCGGCAGTACATGCGTTCCTACCGTAGCAATTACCAATACCGCTGGTTCATGGAGGACTGGTACCCGGAGATCGCCGACTCTCTGTACGAGGCCTACGCGGATAATTACCCCTATTTCCGGGAGTTTCTGGACGGCGACCGTCCCTTCCTGCGCTCCCACTATTTTCAGCCCCATTACTGGAAGGCATTCCTCAGGAGGATCCTGAGAAAATAACACAAGGGAAGCTCTGATGAAATCGGCAGCGCTGACGGCAAAAGATTCGCCGCTCAGCCACAGACGACTCATTCAGAGGTTCCCAAGGATCAGGAGGTTACTATGGGTCAGATCAAGGTATCCAACTGCCCCATTGAGGGATTATACATCATCGAGCCTGCCGTCCACGGTGACAGCCGGGGCTATTTTATGGAGACCTATAACCAAAACGACATGCGCGAAGCGGGCCTGGACATGGTTTTCGTTCAGGACAACCAGAGCCGGTCCCGCAAGGGCGTTCTTCGGGGTCTCCACGCCCAGAAGGAGCATCCCCAGGGCAAGCTGGTCAGAGTCATCAAGGGCCGTGTGTTTGACGTGGCCGTGGACCTGCGCCCCGGCTCGGAAACCTACGGCAAATGGTTCGGCGTGGAGCTGACCGAGGAGAACAAAAAGCAGTTCTATGTCTCCCCCGGCTTTGCCCACGGCTTTCTTGTGCTGTCCGACGTGGCGGAATTCTGCTATAAGGTCACGGATTTTTACCACCCCGAGGACGAATGGGGCATTGCCTGGAACGATCCCGCCATCGGCGTAGAATGGCCGGAGGTTGTGGGCCGGTACCGGGGCACCGCCGGCGCCGAGGGCTACACCCTGCTGGACGGAACGCCCCTGACCCTCAGCCAGAAGGACCAACTGCTGCCCGTTCTGCCGGCGGATCGGGGCTAAGGAGGCGCGGAGTATGCTGAGCATCGACTACCGGTATCTGCGTCCGAAAAAAGCGGAGGCTCTGAAGGCATGGTACGACGCCCCCGTGGAGGTCCGGGAAAATCCCGAAATCTGGCAGGGCAGCAATGCCACCATTCTCCCCCTGCGCCGGGACGATCAGCTGCTGTTCGGCAGGGGCGGCGTGGTGGACAGCGACGGGAACTATGTGGACCTTTCCGCCATCCCCGGCCGGGTCCAGTACGCCTATCCCTTCGAAAACGCCGAATACCGGGACGAAACCGTCGTCTACTGCGGCTACCTGGTGAACCACTGGGGCCATTTCCTCATTGAGGGCGTCACCCGTCTGTGGTATTTTCTGGAAAACGACAGGCGCGTTGACAAATACGTCTTCTTCCTGGACGAACATGAGGAGCGGGAAATCAAGGGCAACTACCGGGAATTTCTGGAGCTGCTGAAAATCTGGGACCGGCTGGAGATCATCAACAGGCCCACCACCTACCGGGAGGTGATCGTCCCGGAGCTGGGCATCCACATGCGCACCGCCTACACCCCCAAGCTTGTGAAGGTATTTGACGCTGCGGCGGACAGTGTGGTCCCCGATCCCGGCTGGGAAACACCGGAAAAGATCTACTTCAGCCGCAGCCAGTTCCAAAAGGGCCTGCCCTTTGAAAGCGGCTATGACACCCTGGACAATTTCTTCGCCAAAAACGGCTACACCATCCTCTACCCGGAAAAGGTCCCCCTGAGCCGGATGATCCATTACATCCGCAATTCCAAGGTGGTGGCCTCCCTGTCCGGTTCCCTGCCCCACAACATGCTCTTCGCCAACCAGGGGCAGCGGGTGGAAATTGTGGAACGGCTGGTCATCAGCGATGACAACCAGACCGACGTGAACCGGATGCGCCAGCTTCAGGTCACCTACATCGACGCCTCCATCCCCATCTATCCCGTGGACTTCGTAGGGCCGCTGATCATGGGCTATACCGACTGCCTGAAGCGCTTCGCCGAGGACAAGGGCTACGCGCCTCCGGACGGGCAGTACCTGACCGAGAAGCACGACAGGCGCTGCTTTGTGAAATATATGAAAGCCTACGTGGACCTGTATAACTGCAACTGGTTCATGGCCGACTGGTACGCACCCTTCGCCGAGTCCCTCTATGAAGGCTTCCGGGCGGGACAGGCCCATTTCGGAGCGTATCTCAACCGGAAAAAGCCCTACCGGTGGTACCACTATTTTGAATTTCACTACTGGAAACAGTTTGTAAAACGACTCCTGAACAAATAAAAGGAAAAAGGAAGGAAAACACACCATGTCTACCATTCAAGTGTTAAAGCCCAAATTCCACATTGACGAATGTCTGGCCCAGGTGCGGGAGTGCCTGGAGAAGGGCTGGACCGGCTCCGGCTTCAAAACCGCCGAGTTTGAAGCCAAGTGGAAGGAATACACCGGCCACAAAAACGCCTGCTACCTCAATTCCAACACCTCCGGCCTGCACCTGGCCGTGAACATTCTGAAGCGCCGCTACGGCTGGCAGGACGGGGATGAGATCATCTCCACCCCCATCACCTTCGTCTCCACCAACCACGCCATCATGTACGAGAACCTGAAGCCCTGCTTTGCCGACGTGGACGAGTACCTGTGCCTGGATCCGGTGGATGTGGAGAAAAAGATCAATGAAAAAACCCGGGCCATCGCCTTCGTGGGCTACGGCGGCCGGGTTGGCCAGCTGGACAAAATCATTGCCCTGTGCAAAAAATACGGTCTGCGTCTGATCCTGGACGCGGCTCACATGTCCGGCACCCGGGTAAACGGCGTCATGCCCGGCACCTGGGAGGGCGTGGACGTGACCGTCTACTCCTACCAGGCGGTGAAGAACCTGCCCACCGGCGACAGCGGCATGATCTGCTTTGCCGACGACGAGCTGGACGCCCAGTGCCGCAAGGTCTCCTGGATGGGCATCAACAAGGATACCTACGCCCGCACCAGCAGTGAGGGCACCTATAAGTGGAACTACGGCGTGGACTACCTGGGCTATAAGTACAACGGCAACGCCATCATGGCCGCCATCGCCCTGGCCCAGCTGCCCTACCTGGACGAGGAGAACGCCCGCCGCCGGGAGATCGCCGCCATGTATGACAAGGCCTTCGCCGGAAATCCCAAAATCCACATCATCCCCGCCCCCTACCCCGAGGAATGCTCCTTCCACATCTACGAGATCGCCGTTCCGGACCGGGAGGCCCTGCTGTCGGAGCTGGCCAGAAACGATATCTACGGCGGCGTCCACTACCGGGACAACACGGAGTTCTCCATGTACACCTACGCCCAGGGCACCTGCCCCCACGCCCATGAGATCTCCCAGCACATCATCACCATGCCCCTGCACATGTACCTGACTGACGAGGACGTGGAGAAGATCGCCCGGATCGTCAACGGGTTTGTGAAATAACGCCCCAGGGGAGGAATGCGTATGCTGTTTCTGGAATATCCCCCCTGCTCTACCTGCCGGAAGGCCAAAGCGTGGCTGGACGGCCACGGGATAAGCTATACCGCCCGCCATATCAAGGAGGAAAATCCAACCTACGAAGAGCTGAAACAGTGGCTGGCCATGAGCGGCCTGCCGGTGAAGCGGCTGTTCAACACCAGCGGACTGGCCTACAAGTCCCTGGGTCTGAAGGACAAGCTGCCCGCCATGACGGAGGAAGAGCAGCTTCGCCTGCTGGCCACCGACGGAATGCTGGTGAAGCGGCCCCTGGCGGTCACCGATGAAAAGGTCCTGGTTGGCTTCCGGGAGCAGGAATGGGAGCAGACCCTTCTGTGACTGCCCTGCAGCTTGCCAAACAGTTCCCCCTCCCGCAGATTCGCAGAACTGCGGTGTCAGGATTTTCGGTTCTATGATAAATGGGTTCTATCAACAAACATTGGGGCCAGGCTCACCGCCTGACCCCAACATTTATGATAGAACCCTTTTTTATGGAATGTGCATATCGGTTTCCCTCAGCAGCCATATAAATTGGTGTTTGTAAGGATGGCGCAACGCAATGCCTTCCCCCGGGGGGAAGGTGCCCCAGTGCGCACACTGGGGCGGATGAGGAACGGCGATCTGTTCCGAATCGGTATGCATTTCGTTAAAAAGGTACATTCACTCATCCCGACAAATTCCAATTTATCGCTTTACAGAGCAAAGCCGATACGCACATTATAGCATCTATCTTTACAGAACGCAGGAAGCCACCGCTTCATAGCCCTCGGGCAGCGAAAGGCCAGCCTCGGGACCAAAGCTCCACTGAAGCTTCCCCGCCCAGGCAGAAGCGACACTGGTAAAGTGCAGCAGGACAACACCCAGGCTCAGCTTGCCGTCGATTTCGGTGGTATACTCGTCCGGTCTGCGCACCAGGGTGATCCGGCCGTCGTGGATGACAAAGCCGTAGGCCTGCCGGTTCAGGTAGCTGGGAGACAGGGACGCCGCGTAGAAGGCCTCCCACAGCATATCGTCAAAGAAGCCGATGTATTCATCCACAGCCTCACGATTTCCCCAGGTGCCCAGGAACACCATGTCCTCCACGCTGCGCTTGGGGTCAAAATAGTGCCGTTTGGCGCTGATGTCCACATTGGACATGCTCAGGATATTGATGCGAAGACGCTTTTTGGCTTTGGCGCCATATCCAAAAGCGGCAATGGCAGCCACCTCCAGTTCGGACCGGATGCCCAAAGCCTCCTTCACCCGGGCGCTGTCCGTGAAGGTGAGCCAGCAGGTTCCCAGCTCCATATCCGTCAGCTTCAGCACCAGATCCTCCATGATGTAGCCGGCATTCTCCTCCGCCAGCTCCCCTTTTTCAGACAGCAGCACCAGATACTGGGGTGCGCCGATCAGGAACTGATTGTAGCCCGCGGCTCCCTCCAGCGCTTCCCTGGCCTCCTGGCCAAAAACCCGAAGCTCTGTCCGCAGGTTCGGAACCAGGCGCTTACAGGACTGCTCATAATAGGTCCCGATCTCTGCCAGGGCAGCGGACGTGACCTTCTTATCCGTAAACTCCCGGACAGACTTTCTGTTTTGAATCAATGCGCTGTAATTCATGCGTGTTCCCCCTTGTTGGATAAATCGGTTTGTATATTTTCCATAATTCAGATACGATTAGTATAGACCCAAACTTACATTCTGTCAATATCCCATTCCAGATGTTCCCGGAGGTTTCTTTTTAAACCGCACTGCCGGAGCCGCGAAAAAGCCGCGGCGGTTTTTTTCCCGCCGCGGCGAAGTATTACAGCACATAGTCTCCGGCATTGATCACTTTGGTATCCAGCAGCTCCTTCGCGCCTCCCAGGACCCCTTTCAGAATGTCGCCGATGCCCAGGTCCGACTCCTCGCCGCGACCGATTTTCATCACGTCCTCGCAGACCGCCCCCAGGGCGCTCTCCTGCTCCGGCGTGCATTCCACATTCATGCAGTCCCGGACAGACAGCCGCTCCAGGATCAGCCGGTTGGGAATATCCTCGTCCAGCCGTACCTTCATGCAGTCCACAACGCTGATGCCCTCCGGCTCCTGCTCCAGCATCCATCCGGAGATCCGGGCGGACATCTTGCCGGTGATGGTGCGGCCCCGGAGAACTTTGATGTCTCCCGTGATCCGGTCCGCCTTTTCCAGCAGCAGCTCCTTCCACTGTTCCGTGACGCCGGCATCTCCCTGGACGCTGAGGTATTCCAGCTGCGCCAGGGCCTCCCCTGCCTCCTTGGGAACATGCAGATCCCCTATTATATATAATTTGGTTCCGTATTTCTTAAGAACCATATCATTCAGCTCCACATCGTCCCGGATCACCGCGGTGCCGTCGGGAACAATGACGATTTCCGCCTGCTCGTCGATCAGATCGATCAGGGCCTCCACCTTGGACTGGGCCAGGATGACCTCTTTGGTGGAGAAGGTGGCTCCCTTGGCCGCCAGGGCTGCCGCATCCAATTCCGGATCCACCATGATCATCCGCTTGGCGGACCAGTACAGCTTCTTCTTCGCCCGCAGGACAAAGGTCTTGTCGATTACTGCGTTACGCTTGAGTACCACAGCCTCATCCGGATAGCAGACCGTGGAGCCGTTGACGGACAAAACGCTCAGAAAGCCGCCCATGCTCTCCGGATAGGTCACGGTACCGTTGACGGAAATACCCACATACTGCTGCAGCACCTTTTCCGTATTGGGACCGATTTCCAGAGAACCGTTGATATCCAGATAGGTCCTGACGGGAACAACATCGGTGCTTTTGATCTGGGCGGAACCGTTGATGCTGCTGAGTTTCACATCCTTCTCCAGCTCCAGCACATCGCCGCAGTTCATGGTCACCGCGTAGCGGTTCAGCAGATTTTTGGCCTCCGGAGTGACCAGCACCGTTCCGGCGTTGATGACAATGCTCTCATAAGCGGCCAGGGTCTCCTCCGATACATTGCGGGCGTCACAGTCGCCGCAGTTGATGATCATTTTCTTTGCCATGTTGACTTCCTCCAGTTTTATTCCATCATTTTTTTTAACAGCCTTCGCATTCGGGACAGCCTTGCCCGGAGGGTTCCGGTGGGGATGTGGAACATCTCGGAAAGCTCGGAGGCGTTGTACCCTTCCTCATAGCGCAGGTGGAACAGCGCCCGGTCCTCCGGACTCAGAGCCGCCAGCAGCAGCCGGTTTTCCGTCTCCTGAATCCCCGGCTCCAGGTAGGACTCCTCCGTCTTCCGGGCCTCCAGATAGGCGTTTTCCAGCTGTCCCCGGCGGTAGCGGTCGCACATCAGGTTTTTCAGACTTCGGAACAGCCACGCCCGCTTCTGACTGGGGCCCAGGTCTTCAAAGGTGTCCGCGTTCTGCAGCGCCTTCAGAAACACCTCCTGCGCAGCGTCCTCGGCCTCCGTCTGATTCTTACAGACCCCGGCGGCATAGCGCAGCAGCTCCGGATAATGCTTTTGATAGATCTCCTCCCACATGGTCTTCCCCCTTCCTCCCGGGACCGGACACACTCACCGTGCCCTCACCAGAGCTTTTTCTGCCAGTAGTCAAAATCCCAGGTATCCCGGTACCAGGCCGCGAAGAACTCCCTGATCTGTTTCTCATCTCTGCTTTTCATAAGGCATTGCCCCCTTTCTGTCTGGATAACGAAGAAAGAGGGCAAAGTGTTGCGAAAGAAATAATTATTTTTCTGCTTATGGGACCGACTCAGCGGGATTGTAATGGATCGTTGTGGCTGTCGGCTTCGCTCAGCGAAGCGATCCATTGGAATTTGTAGGGATGCCGGAGCGCAATACCTTCCCCCGGGGGAAGGTGCCCCAGTGCGCACACTGGGGCGGATGAGGGGCTGACGCACCGAAGGGTTCCGTCGGGGGAAACAGGAGTACCATTTCGGTATTTTTCCCCTTTTATCGTTATCGCCGAGGAAATCTCCACGTTTCCCCTCATCCGTCACGGCTTCGCCGTGCCACCTTCCCCCGAGGGGGAAGGTATTGCGTTGCGCCATCCTTACAAACACCTATTTATCCAGCAGCTTCGTAAAACCGATATGCACAAGGATCGCTTCTCTCTTGAATAACGGGCGTACCCCGCCCAGAGGCGGCCATTGCGTCTGTTCCGGTTTTATGGATCTGCTTCATCCTTCGGCCGCTTGTACCGGCCCTGGGGTTCCCATTCCGGCAGGGGCAGCCTCTGCATGGCGCCGAAGATCCGCTCCTTCAGATCGGGGTAGGTCTTGCTCAGCTCAAAGATCAGCTTTTTGACCTCCTCCCGCTTGGTGGTCTTGTCCACAGGGCAGCGGTTGGTCAGCACCGGCAGATTCATCCGGGAAGCGAAATTGTCCACGGTCTTTTCGTGGATATAGAGCATGGGCCGGATCTGGATAATGCCCGTCCGGTCCAGATTGGTCACCGGCTGGAAG
The DNA here is from genome assembly GCA_004562395.1 of bacterium. GTDB lineage: Bacteria > Bacillota > Clostridia > Oscillospirales > Oscillospiraceae > Faecousia. Next base: position 14,889 of record SFQY01000035.1, read on the forward strand.
CAGCTGATCCGCCCCTCGAAGAGCAGGGACATGAGGAAGGTCTCCACCGCGTCGTCAAAGTGATGGCCCAGGGCCAGCTTGTTGAAGCCCCTGTCCAGAATCGCCTGGTTCAATGCTCCCCGGCGCATCTTCGCGCACATGGAGCAGGGATTCTTCTCCTTCCGGTAGTCGAAAATAATGGAGCCGATCTGGGTTTTCACAATGGTATAAGGGATGTTCCATTCTTTGCACAGCTCTTCCACGGCGCTGTAATCCATCCCCAGTCCCATGTCGATGGTGACGGCCTCCAGCTCGTAGGGCTTGTCGAAATATTCCCGAAGCCCCGCCAGCAGCACCAGCAGCGCCAGGGAATCCTTGCCGCCGGAGACTCCCACGGCGATCCGGTCCCCCGGTTCAATCATTCTGTAATCGTCCACACAGCGGCGGACCAGGCCCATAAGCTTCTGCATAGGTTTGATTTCCTCCGAAAATACAGAAAAATAAGATGTGAGAAAACAAGAGAATTCAGGAGCATTTAAGAGCATTTGGAAGCTTACTTCGGATTCCGCAAATTTTCTCAAAAGAAGTGTTGACATTTGATTTTTTCTATGGTATAAAATTCTGGCGTCCTGAAGGTATTGTACTTCACGCGCCTGAAAATGTCAAAATATTTTATCCAATTGGAGGAAACCATAATGTCCACTACTCTGCTGAAGAAGGAGACCCTGGAGCGCAAGTGGTATGTTATCGACGCCGCCGGCAAGCCCCTGGGCCGTACCGCTGTGGTCGCCGCTAACCTGCTGCGCGGCAAGCACAAGTCTGACTTCACCCCCAACGTTGACTGCGGTGACAACGTCATCATCATCAACACCGACAAGGCCATTCTGACTGGCAAGAAGCCCGAGCAGAAGAAGTACTACCGGGTGTCCGGCTGGATCGGCGGCCTGAAGGAGACCAAGGCCCGGGATATGATGGCCGCCCGCAGCGACTACGCCATGGAGCTGGCCGTGAAGGGCATGCTGCCCAAGAACACCCTGGGCAAGTCCGCTCTGACCCGCCTGCACCTGTACAAGGGCGCTGAGCATCCCCACGCCGCCCAGAAGCCCGAAGCCTGGACCCTGGACTAATTTGGAGGTAACTTAGAATGTACGAGAGCAAGAAGAAGTATTTTTACGGCACCGGCCGTCGTAAGTCCTCCGTTGCCCGTGTTCGCGTTTACGAGAACGGCACCGGCTCCATCATTGTCAATGGCCGCGACATCGACGAGTACTTCGGCCTGGAGACCCTGAAGCTGATCGTCCGTCAGCCCCTGGCTACCACCGACCTGGTGGGCAAGGTTGACGTGGTCGTCACCGTCGCCGGCGGCGGCGTTTCCGGCCAGGCCGGCGCCATCCGCCACGGCATCTCCCGCGCCCTGGTCACCATGAACCCCGAGTACCGCGCCTCCCTGAAGGCCGCCGGCTTCATGACCCGTGACCCCAGAATGAAGGAGAGAAAGAAGTACGGCTTGAAGGCCGCCCGTCGCGCTCCTCAGTTCAGCAAGCGCTGATTCGAACTTTTTTCTTCCGAAACAATTGCAAAAGCCCCGAAACCATACGGTTTCGGGGCTTTTTTGATCATTTCATAAATTGATATCCCCAGGATTTTCCTATGCGGATTTTCCGGAGTTTTCCTTCTTCGGTCTGTTTTGCAAGAATACGGTTTGCCGTAGCCGCAGACACCTGAAACATGAGGCGGACATCCGCATTGGTAATCGTTCCGTTCTTTTTCAGATGGCACGCAATCTGATACCATCGAAGCTCCTCGGTTGTCATACCGGCAGCCGCACCACTGGTCTGAACAGCTTCCATGAGCGCAGCCTTAATCGCCGACAGCATGAACGCGATAAAGGCTGTGGACTCGCCCTCAAAGTTTGAGCGGTTGATGGCATCGTAGTATTCCTCCTGACGGTCATGGATGATAGACTCCATCGGAAGCCACGCAAATATGGGCTTCCATTGTGTCAGTAAAAGCGTGTGCCACAGGCGCCCGATCCGTCCGTTGCCATCTGCAAAGGGATGGATCAGCTCCAGCTCATAATGAAATACGCAGCTTTTGATCAGCATATGAAAATCGCTGTCCCGCGTCCATTCCAGCAATTCCTTCACCAATCCCGGTACATCATCCGGCAGGGTGCCAAAATGCAGGACATTGCCCTGCTTGTCCACCAAGCCTACCGGCTTGGAGCGGAAGCAGCCGGATTCCTCAACCAGTCCCCTGGTCATGACCGCGTGCGCGCTCAGCAAATCTTCTGCAGAATACGGATCCAGAGAATCCATCCTTTCGTAGATCTCGTAGGCATTCTTGACTTCCGCAATATCCTTTGGGGGAGCAATGACCCGCTTGCCGTTCAGAACAGCCGTCACCTGCTCCAGGCTTAACGTATTCTGCTCGATGGCCAGGGAGGAATAGATGGAACGGATACGGTTGGTGCGCCGCAATGTAGGATTGGCAGACAATCCCGCTGCGGCGCTTACACGCCCAACCAGTTCCGCAATTTCCGCGATTTCATCCAATATGGAATTTGTGATTTCAAAGGGCGGTTTTGTATTTCGCACGGCCTGATCACCTCACGTCTATTCTAACATTTCATCGCTCATTTATCAACCGGAATTGATTGATGAAATGAGCGATGAAGAGGTGTTTTCAAAAACAGCACCCCCGCGCAGCGGGCAGGTCGGAGAGGGCCATAGGATACCCTCTCAGTCACGCCTTCGGCGTGCCAGCTCTCCCAAAGGGAGAGCCTCCTGCGCCGCGAAACGATCATTTCGATGAATAACGGACGTATCCCGCGGGAAATGAAATCCGTTTCCTCTCCCGGAGGAGGCTCTGACCTTCTCCGAAAAACCAATGCACCCTGACCCTGGGGCTGTCTCTTCTGACCATCTCCCGTCAAAAGAGGCAGCCCCGTTTTTTCGGTGCGGTTTTTTTGGAGGATCGGAGGCTGTCCACTCCTCACAAAAGCAGCCGCCAGGTTTCGGGGAAAATGCCAATTGGATTTTGCCGGGAAATCTGTCATAATACTCTCACAAGGGACCGCGTCCTTATGGACGCACTCCGCATAGGGGCGACCCTCGCGGTCGCCCGCTGGGTAAACATTACGAATTCGCCGAAATCGGTGGGTAAACATACCCACTACCACCGGGCGACCGCGAGGGTCGCCCCTACGCGGAAGGTGTCCGTTACTCAGATAAATGATCATTTCTCCTATCGCTTTATTGAAAAGCTTCGAACCAGCAGGGGCAATCCAGCTTTCCCCTGACGCGGCAGGCCTGTCAAAATCCAAAGGGAGGGAAAACCCATGAAAGAATGCAAAATTCAAGACGGTACCGGCGCAAGTGCCGTGATCCTGCCGGAAAAAGGCGGCACCGTTGTCAGCTATTGTGTCCGGGGGCAGGAATTTTTCTATCGCGATGACGAAAATCTCTCCAGCCCGGAACGGCCCAGGTGCGGCGTTCCGTTTCTGTTCCCCGTATTCGGCAGGACGCCCCCAGACAGTCCCTATCCCATGGAGATCCACGGGTTTGCCCATACCTCCTCCTGGCGGGTTCTCTCCCATACCCCGTGCCAACTCCGGACGGAGCTGCTGTCCGGTCCGGAAACACGCAAAGGCTATCCCTTCTCCTTCCGGGTGGAGCTGACCTATTCTCTGGAAGACGGCAGGCTTATCCTCCGCCAGAAATACGAAAACCTGGGAACGGAGACCATGCCCTACGCCTTTGGCTTTCACCCCTACTTTTCCGTGGAAGACCCGGAAACGGCGGAGGTCAGCTTCCGCGCAGCCATGGAAATGAACATGGGAACGGGAAAGCCGGCCCCCTGCCAAAGGGACACCCTCCGGCTGAAATTCCCCGAAAAGGGGTCTGAAGCCGGGGCCTTTTTCCTGCAGCCGGCAGGGTACGCGGTGATCGATCCGGGAAACGGAAGAAAAATCAGAATGCGATTTGACGAAAGCTTCAGCCGTCTGGTATTCTGGGCCGTCAGGGGGAAACCCTTTCTCTGCGTAGAGCCCATCAACAGCTCCCCCAACGGCCTCGCCACCGGGGACTGTCTCCATCTGGCCCCCGGCGCCGTCCGGGAATCGGAGATATCCTTTGAAGCCATTAACTGATACAGAAATGAGGGAATGTTATGACAAAATGCTTTTATAACGCAACCCTGGTCCTCCCCGACCGGCTGCTTCCCCAGGGCTGGCTGCTGGTGGAGGATCAGAAGATCGCCCGGTTCGGCACAGGTGAGCCTCCTGCCGCGGAAGAACGGATTGACTGCGCCGGGAAATACCTCTCCCCGGGCTTCATCGATGTCCACTGCCACGGCGGCGGGGGCGGCAGCTTCGGCAGTCTGGAGCTAACGCAGCATGTCCGGGCCATGAAAATGCACCTGTCCCACGGCACCACCTCCATGACCCCCACCGCCGGAACCCTGAACCCCGACGAAATCCGGACGCTGAGAGAAATCAAGGAAGCCATTGACCGCCGGACGGATCTTCCCCATCATCTGGGCTACTTTATGGAGGGTCCGGCGGAAGTCGTCCAGCCTCACCCAGATATGACCGTGGGGAAGCCGGTGGTCCCGGTGATCAGGCCGGAGCAGTACAGGGAAGCCCTGGCCGCGGCAAAGGGAATCGTGAGCCGCTGGATGGCCGCTCCCGAGCTGGAGGGCGGCATGGAATTCGGCCGGGCCCTGCGGGAGGCGCACATCACCGGATGCATGGGCCACTCCAACGCCACCTTCGCCCAGGTGGAGGTGGCCATGGCCAACGGGTATTCCTGCGCCGTCCACCTGTACAGCGTCATGTCCACCGTTACCCGGGAGAAGGGCTTCCGCCGGGGCGGATTGGTGGAAGCGGGTCTGCTGCTGGACGATCTGGATGTGGAGATCATCTGTGACGGCTGCCATCTGCCGCCGGAGCTGATCCGGCTGGCCGTCAAGTGCAAGGGCTATGATAAGCTGATGCTGGTATCCGACTGCGGGCCTCTGGGCGGATTCCCCGAGGGGGAATACCAGGCAGACTTCGGCCCCCAAAAGGTAACCGTGGTCATTGAGGACGGCGTATGCAAGCCCCTGTCCAGGACCTGCTTCCTGGGCAGCGTGGCCACAGGCGATCGCCTGGTGCGAACCGTTTACAAGCAGGTGGGGATCCCCCTCTGGGCCGCCGTGCGGATGGCCACGAAAACCCCCGCCCGCCACTGTGGCTTCTCCGGCATCAAGGGAGAAATCACCATCGGCGCCGACGCGGACCTGATCCTGTTCGACGAGGATATCCGGGTGTCCGATATCTGGCTCATGGGAAATAAGGTCCTTCCGTAATGGAAAAGAAGCCTACAGCCTTGGCCTGGCCCAGGCCATTGCCCGGGGTCTGGCCTACGCCAAAGACCTGGACGACACCGGAAGCCCCGAGGCCGCCCTGGCTCTGTTGGAAGAACATATGGGAGGAAACGAATGAACTTTCTGATCTTAATGGGCAGCCCCCGGCTCCACGGCAACACCGCGGAGCTGTGCAGGCCCTTCCGGGAGGAATTGGAAGAAAACCACGCCCAGGTGCGCTATGTGACCCTGGCGGACAAGAACATCCACCCCTGTCTGGGCTGCTACGCCTGCCAGGATGTGGCCGGGGAATACGGCTGCGTGCAGCATGACGACATGTACCCCATCGTGGAGGATGTTCTCTGGGCGGACTGCATCGTCCTGGCCACCCCCATCTATACCTGGTACTGCACGCCGCAGATGAAGGCCGTGCTGGACCGGCACTACGGTCTGAACAAGTACTACCGCAGCGCCCAAGGCTCTCTGTGGGCGGGAAAACAGGTGGCGATTCTCGCGACCCACGGCTATGACCGGGAGTACGGCGCGGGGCCCTTTGAAACGGGAGTCCGGCGGCTGTGCGAGCATTCCCATCTGAATTACCTGGGCATGTACTCCGTCCGGGATGAAGACGACCTGGCCTCCTTCCAGACGGAGGAAGCCGTCGCCGGGGCCAGAGCCTTTGCCCGGCAGCTGATGAGGGGAGTATCCGAATGATTGCCGAAACCAACCGTCTGATCCTGCGCCGGTACCGGGAAAGCGACCTGCAGGACCTGTACGAATACCTGTCCGACCCGGAGGTGGTGGCCTTCGAGCCCTACAAGCCCATGACCCTGGAGGAAACGAAGGAAAACCTCGCTTGGCGGATCTCCACGGAGGAGATGATCGCGGTGGAGGAAAAGGCCACCGGGAAGATGATCGGCAATGTGTACCTGGGAAAGCGGGACTTTGAAGCCCTGGAGCTGGGGTATGTCTTCCGCCGGGACCGTTGGGGCATGGGCTTCGCCCGGGAAAGCTGCGACGCCCTGATCCGGCTGGCCTTCCGCAGGGGCGTCCACCGGATCTACGCCGAGTGTGATCCCGAAAATCCCAACTCCTGGCATCTTCTGGAGGGGCTGGGCTTCCGCAGGGAGGGGTACCTGAAGAAGAATGTTTTCTTCTGGCGGGACTCCCAGGGCAAGCCCATCTGGAAGGACACCCTCCTGTACGCCCGGCTGGCAGAGCCTCTCTCCTTCCGCCCTGCCCTGGCCGAAGACGCGGCGCTGCTGGTGTCCCTCTACGACGCCGCCTTCCGGGCCGATTTTCTGCGCTACGGGGAATGCCCCGGCTATGGCAGGACCCCGGAACAGATGGCCCAATCCATCGAGGCGTATCCCAAAACCGTGATTATGTCCGGGGAAGCTCCCGTGGGGGTTCTGTCCGCCCGGGAAACGGAGAATGGGGAAATTTACCTGGGCTGTCTGTGCGTGATCCCGGAGTACCAGGGCATGGGCATCGGCACCCGGGCCATGGAATATCTGGAAGCCCAATATCCCCAGTGGCGGAGGATCCGCCTGGTCACCCCGGCGGACAAGGCGGAGAATCTGGGTTTTTATGGCAAATGCGGCTTTTCCGTCACCGGGGAGGAAACCGACGGTACCGTCCGGGTGGCAGCGCTGGAAAAAAACCGGCCACAGGCATCCACGTAAGGAAGCTGCGGGAAGGAAATGATCGTTTATGCGGGCAAGGCCCGCTGCTAATGCGTTACGAACGCTGGCGCTGGACCTACATCCTCTGGGCCCCTCGACCATGGGTGCGGCAATTTGGTAAATGATCGTTTATCACACGAATGCGCGATGGTTCCACCAGAGGCTGATGCGCACCAAAGGCTTCTCCTTGAGGAGAAGCTGTCTCGCGAAGCGAGACTGATGTGGTGTTACCGCAGTACGTTTTCGCCGAAATGTCCCGATCATCTAGGCTGTGTACCGCACACCACATCCGCCCCAGTGTGCGCACTGGGGCACCTTCTCCTCAAGGAGAAGGCTTGGGCGTCGTAAGTGCCATAGTAACCAACGAAGAAAAACGATCATTTTTCCGCTGGATTTTCCTGGGGCTGAATTGTTCCAAATTTTTAAAAAATCCCCGCGAAAGCGCTGTGCCTTCGCGGGGATTGGTTTATTCCGGGGTTGTCACAGGAAGAAGCGCCGGATCACTCGGGAGAACCAGCCCGGTTCCTCCGCGTAGCCGCTGAAAAGGTAGCACCTCCGGCCCTCCCAGCTGACCTCATACCAGAGGTTGCCCAAGGGATTCACAACGCTTCCCACCACTTCCACTTTCTCCCCATCCGTCAGCGCTGCCAGCGGTACGGAGCGGGCGTCGGTGGCATTGCTGCAGGGCAGGCTCATCAGCTCCACGTCCTTTGTGGTCCACAGGGATTTGCTTTCCGGGAACGTCTCTTTGGCGCGGCAGCGGTTCAGGTAGGTCTCCGGCCGGGTGCGCCGGGAGGCGGCCAGCAGCATGTCCACGGCATCCGTGTCTTCGTACAGAGCGTAAAGCTTCTGCTTCAGGCACTGGCGGTCGATGGTCAGGGTCCCCACCCTCCGGCCGGTGCGGAAGGTATCGTAGGTGGCGTAATAGGTGGATTCCATCAGCTCCGTGAAAACGCCGAAATCCCCGGCCCCCACCAGAATGCAGCCCGCCGACCACATGGCGCCCTGAATGGTGTGGTTGACGTTTCGGGTGTGGATATTGATCTGATCCGCCCGGGCCGTCACAAAGCCCTCGGGGGTCATATATACGGCGGAGACCTTGTCGTCTTCCTCACTGGTGCGGACATGGAGGGCCTCGTAAGCGCCCCCGTGTTTGATGGAGTACAGCTCATAGGTGCCGTCGCAGACCGTGGCGGGGCCCACCTCCCCCACCTCTTCAAGCTCCCAGGCGCCGTATTCCAGGGGCCGGTCCGGCAGGGTGCTGCAGTCCTGGTTGAAATAGGCCAGATACGGCTCCCCCAGGGCGTCCAGCCGCACCGCCAGGCACACGGCGGAGACCCGGTAATAGGAAATGTCGGACAGGTCCGGGTGGGCCATGTTGTCCGAGCAGCCCTCAAACAGGAAAACTGCCGAGTAACCCTCCTCCAGAGTCTTGCCCACTGCCGGATCATTTCTGACGGCATAGTCCACCATCATCTGCATGTAGCGGCGGTTTTCGGGATCCTTGATCAGCCCGGACAGGTCCGGCGAGAAGGGCTGGCCGGTTTCATAGGCGGCTCCCCTGGGGGAGTGGGACAGGAGCATCACTGCCATGAGCCAGAAGCACAGCAGGCGGGAAAGGCATTTCTTCATGGTATAACCTCGTTGTCAGGCAGAAGGAACGACCTTGTGCCTGTATTCTTTCTTTTCGGCAGCCGGACAGCTGCCCTACACGGGAATTAAGATCGCTTCAGCGGGCATCGGGAACCGCTGCTCCCCCAGCATTCTCGGTATCGTTACTGCTATGGATGATTATTTATCGCAGAAATGTACGTTGGTTCCGCCTGAGTGGGATCCGCACCAAAGGCTTCTCCTTGAGGAGAAGCTGTCTCGCGAAGCGAGACTGATGTGGTGATACCGCGGCACGTTTTCGCCGAAATGTCTCGATAATCGCAACTGTGCACCGCACACCACATCCGCCCCAGTGTGCGCACTGGGGCACCTTCTCCTTGAGGAGAAGGCTCCAGTGCAACCAACGTACATTCCTGCGCTAAACGATCATTTACAATTCTGCTGAGTCAGGTCGATAAGCGTTAATGGAAATATGCAAAACCATAGGTGCGTCGGCGGGGTCATGACCCCGCCCTACGAAGATAAACGATCATTTTCCTCTTACAGGGACATATCTGCGGAAATTGTTTCCAGTTTATCATGTTTTTGGCTTTTCGTCAATCTTGCCTTGACATTTATACTCTAATCTGGTAGACTGAATTTACTCTACATCATTAGAGCAAAGGAGAACCCATGATGGATACACCGAAGATTTACGAAAGCGAATACCGCTTCTGTCTGATTCTCTGGGAGCATGAACCTGTCCGGAGCAAGGAGCTGGTCCGCCTCTGCCAGGAGCAGTTGGGCTGGAAGCCCACCACCACATACACCGTCATCAAGCGGCTGTCGGAACGTGGCGTGCTGAAAAACGAGAACACCCTGGTCACCTCCCTGGTATCCAAGGACGCGGTGCAGGAAGCGGAGCTGGGGGAATTTGTGGAAAAAACCTTCGAAGGCTCCCTGCCCGCCTTTGTGGCGGCCTTTACCCGCCGGGGAGACCTGCGCAAAGAGGACATCGACGCCCTTCAGGCCATGATCGACCGGTACCGGAAGGAGGCAGGTCATGACTGAGCTGTTCCTTCAGGCCGTCAACCGCAGCATTTGCGCCGTCTGGGTGGTGCTGGCTGTGACTGCGGCACGGTTTTTGCTGAAAAGGGCTCCCAAGTGGATAAACGTCATCCTCTGGGGGCTGGTGGCTCTGCGGCTGGTGTGTCCCGTTTCCCTGGAAAGCGCCCTGAGCCTGATCCCCAGCGCCAAAACCGTTTCCCCGGAGATCCTCCTCTCCCCCGCCCCGGAGATTGCCTCCGGGATCGACTCCGTAAACCGCGTGGTCAATCCCATTCTAACAGAACATTTCGCTCCGGAGCCTGCGGCCAGCGCCAATCCCCTGCAAATTCTCATTCCCATTCTTGCTCTGGTCTGGTGCGCCGGAATGGCGGTGATGACGCTGTACACCGTCTTCAGCTACTGGCATCTGCGGCGGCAGGTGCGGACCGCCGTCCGGCTCGGGGATGGGATCTGCCTCAGCGAATTTGTGTCCACCCCCTTCGTGCTGGGGCTGTTCCGGCCCCGGATCTATCTTCCCTATTCCCTGCCGGTGGCTGACAGGGACTATGTCATTGCCCATGAGCGGACCCACATCCGCCGGAGGGACCACTGGTGGAAGCCACTGGGATTTCTGCTGCTGACGATTCACTGGTTCAATCCCTTCCTGTGGCTTGCCTATATTCTGCTGTGCCGGGACATTGAGCTGGCCTGCGACGAGAAGGTGGTCCAAGGTATGGACCCCGCCCAGAGGGTCTGCTACTCCCAGGCACTTCTTAATTGCAGCGTCAGCCGCCGGAACATCGCCGCCTGTCCCCTGGCCTTTGGGGAGGTGGGGGTGAAGGAGCGGATCAAAAACGTTCTGAGCTACAGAAAACCGGCTTTCTGGATCGTACTGGCGGCAGTGCTGGTCTGTCTCATGACAGCGGCCTGCTTCCTCACCGATCCTCAGACGCCGGAAGCTCTGAAATGGATCCAGTCCCTTTCGCCTTCAAAGGTTCTGCGCATCGAATACCGCTGTCCCGGCGCGGAACCGGGACAGCAATATGCCCTTTACGAAGGGGAGGATCTTTCCGGAGCGGTGGAGGTCCTGAACCGCTTTGACGGCACCCGGATTCCGGAAAGCGCACTGGAACCCACCTCCGGAAGCCGTTACACCCTGACTGTGACCACCACCGATCTGCGGATCCATACCGTAGAAAACATCGCCGATGTCTATCTGTGCATTGACGGAGATTTTTTTGAGGACACCCATCGTCTGCTGGCTCCCGGGTGGAACGCGTTTTTCCGGGGGACCGGTTATCTGCCCACGGCGGCGGAATCCGGCCTGGGGGTAGAAATGACCGTCGAGGAATGCAGCCCCACCGGCGCCACCGTTGTGTTCCGGCAGTACGGCACCGAAGACGGCTCCTCCCTCTTTGGGGGGAACGACTACTTCCTCCAGCGCTTTACGGAGGAAGGCTGGAAAGACCTGCCCACCCTGGAAAATCCCACCTTCACCAGAGGAAGCTACAGCTTCGCCTCCATCCGCCGTCAGAGCATCCAATGGCAATGGCTCTACGGCACGCTCCCGGAGGGTCACTACCGCATCGGCAAATCCGTGTCCCCGCTCCAGAACGGCGGCCAGGCCTGCACCGTCTACGGTGAGTTCACCCTGGACAGCTCCGTCTCCGGGAAGGAACTTCCCACCCGCTTCCTTGAATTGACAAGCTTTCCCCAAGACGACGGCGTTTGGGTCGGGATCGTGCCGACGGAGCTTGGTCAATCCCGCTACGCCCTCTGCCCGGATCAGGAGAGCGCCATCGCCGCCTTTGAAGAAGCCCTGGCTGCGGCCAGCTCAGGCACCGGATGGCGTGATGGCGACAGGCCCACAGGGATCACCATCCGGTATCAGGGAGAGTACCTCTTCCCCCTGGAATCCGGGGATATGGTCAGCTTCAGCGGACGGATCAGCGCCGCTGATGCCGCCGAGATCTATGCCATTTCCATGGAAATCGCCCGTCAGGCCGGGCATCAGAGTGCTGTCTGGCCGGAACAGATCCGCCGCGTCCGGTCCGCTGCTCTGGACTGGTACGACACTGTGACCATAACGGACCCCCAGAAGCTCAGCCGGCTGGAAACCATGCTCAGCGGCTCCACCGTTCTCTTTGGCGGGGCCGGGTGTCCCTTCGGAAATCCGCTGACCCTGGAACTGGAAAACGGGGAAACCCTCACCCTCTCCATCGCCGCGGACAGGTGCGCCGCGTGGCTCTCCAACGGTGTCTATTTTGATTTCGGCAGCGGAAACGAGACGCTGTACCGGCTGTTCTCCTCCCCCCTCATTTACACCGCGGCCCGGGAAGGCGGGGAGAATCTGCCGGATATTCTGACCTATCTGGATTGGAGCGATTACGCCAATACCTTCGGTCCGGAGGAAACCATGACCCTGATCACCCTTCTGAGAGACTGGGCCCTGGAGGACCCCGGCCCCGACCGGATCAGCACCATCCTGAACATCACCGCCGGACTGGACGGAGCCTATACCGAGGCCTTCGCCGGGGTTCTGCGGGCGCTGTACGAAGCCAATCCGGAGGACGTTTCCCGGGCCTGTCTTGCCAACGCCGCGGAGGCAGCCGAGCCTCTGGCCCTGCATCTTCTGTCCGAAAGCCTGGGCCTGGGGCTGGCGGAAACCCGAAGCCTTCTGGAGTCCCACCTTCCCTGACGGAAGCATACCAGGTCCATACCGGCAAAGCACGCCTTTCCCCTCCCGGAGACAAACTTCCGCCTCCCCATTGCTTTTTCCCCCGGATGTGCTATACTGGACCCAGGAAACCATAGAAAGGAAGCGCAATCACATGGGATTTTCTGAATTTCTGAACTCCCGGCGGGACGCGGCCCGGGGGCTGGTGGCGCAGCTGCGGAAGCGGTTTGACTACGTCAGCGTGCTGGGTGTGGACGCCAAGGCCAAAACCGTCCAGGTCAACCGGAACACCTCCAACATCAGCGCGGGCCGGGACACCGAATGCGGCTTCGTGGTGAAGCTGAGCAGCGGGAGCGTATTTTACGAGTACTCTCTGGACGACATCGCCGGAGACACCGAAGCCCTGGCCGAAAAGATCGCCGGGGCCTTCACCCTGAACGCCGCCCTGCTGGGCAATACCATCGACCCCGTGACCCTCAGCGACGAGCCTCTGACCCGGTCCTTCGCCCGGGAACACGATCTGGCGGACTACTCCGACCAGCAGCTGCTGGACTTCTGCAAAAACCAGTGCGCCGCCCTGCTGGGCAAAAGCGAACACCTGCTCAACGCCATGGTGTCCCTGAACATTCTGGAGACCTCCAAGCTGTTCATCTCCGAGCACCGGGAGCTGGACCAGAACTACAGCTGGGTCAACGGCATTCTGGTGGGCATTTACCAGGAGAACGACAAGGTGGTCCAGGTCTTCGACAGCGCCAACTACCACCTCATCGGCAAGGTGCTGGAGGAGCTGCCCACCATCACCGGCAAGCTGCTCCACACCGCCCACATGCTGACCCTGGCAAAGCCCATCACCCCCGGGGTTTACGACGTGATCACCGATCCCTCCATCACGGGACTCATCGCCCACGAGGCCTTCGGCCACGGGGTGGAGATGGACCAGTTCGTCAAGGACCGGGCTCTGGCAAAGCAGTACGTGGGCAAGTATGTGGCAAGCCCCATCTGCAACATGCGTGACGGCGCGGCCTCCACCTTAAGCGCCGCCTCCTATTTCTTTGACGACGACGGCGTTCTGGCGGGGGACACCCAGATCATCAAGGACGGCATCCTGGTCACCGGAATCTCCGACCTGGCCTCCGCTGCCCAGCTGGGCACCGCTCCCACAGGCAACGGCCGCCGGGAATCCTCCCGCCGCAAGGCCTACTCCCGGATGACCAACACCTTCTTTGAGCCGGGCAAGGACAAGCTCAGCGACATGATCGCCTCCATCGATCACGGCTACATGCTCTTCGACACCAACAACGGCATGGAGGACCCCAAAAACTGGGCCATCCAGTGCGTTGCCCAGTACGGCATCGAGATCGTGGACGGCAAGCTTACCGACAATTACGTTTCCCCCGTGGTTATGAGCGGCTATGTGCCCGACCTGCTGCAGTCCATCTCCATGATCTCCGACGACTTCAAGGTTACCGGAGCAGGCATGTGCGGCAAGGGCTATAAAGAATGGGTCCGGGTCAGCGACGGCGGTCCGGCCCTGAAAGTGAGGGTGAAGCTGGGATGAATACCGTTACCGAATTGCTCCGCGCCGATTCCCGGGTCAGCGGCTACAAGTTCAACATCCATAAGAAGGAAAGCTTCGAGCTGTTCTTCGTCAAGGGCAGGCTGGAAACCGTCCGCAGCACCGACACCTGCGACCGGGAGGTCACCGTTTACGTGGACCACGACGGCTTCCGGGGCGACGCCCAGTTCTTTATCTACCCCTCCACCACCGCCGAACAGCTCCGCGCCCTCATCGACGAGGCCGTGGGCAAGGCCCTGCTCATCGACAACCAGGCCTACGAGCTTCCCGAAAAGCAGACCGGAAGCTACACCGTAGAGAGCAACTTCGCCGATTACGCCCCCGGCGAACTGGCCGGTCTCATCGCCGAAGCCGTTTTCTCCGCCAACGACATTCCCAACGCCTCCCTGAACTCCGTGGAGATCTTCCTGAACCGGCACACGGAGACCGTCGTCAACAGCCGGGGTCTTGATAAGATCCAGGTCCGCTACGACGCTATGGTGGAGGCCATCCCCACCTACAACGGAGAAAAGCAGAGCGTGGAGCTGTACCAGCAGTACAATTTCAGCACCATGGACCCGGAGGCCATCCGGGCCGAAATCGCGGATAAGCTGGCTGCCGTGAAGGCCCGCTATGAGGCCGTCACCCCGGAACAGCCCCTGGACTGCCCGGTGGTACTCAACCGGCAGGAGCTGGCCGAGCTTTTCGGCAGCATCGCCCAGGATCTGAATTACGCCACGGTGTATGCCCACGCCAACCTGTTCCGAAAGGGTCAGCCCATCCAGAAGGACCCCACCGGCGACCCCATCGGCATCACCATGAAGGGGCAGATTTCCGGCAGCGTCCGCAGCGCCCGGTTTGACAGCGACGGTCTGTCCCTGGGCTCCATCCGGCTGGTGGAAGATGGGCAGGCCGTGAACTACTACGGCTCCAACCGCTACGGCCAGTATCTGGGAGAAACTCCCACCGGCTCCCTGCCCTGCCTGGCGGCGGACCCCGGTACCGCCGGGACGCCCCAGGGCGCCTATCTGGAGGTCATCTCCATGTCCGGCCTGCAGGTGGATCTCTACAACGACTATATCGGCGGTGAGATCCGTCTGGCCTATTATCACCAGGGCAGGCAGGTCCTCCCCGTCACCGGGATCTCCATCTCCGGCTGCCTCAGCCAGGTCCTCAACACCATCCGCCTTTCCTCCGACACCGCTGTCTACCGGGGCTATCAGGGTCCCGCTCAGGCGATCCTCAGCCAGATGAAGATCTTCTGATCCGCCGCGCAACCTCCGCTTTACATCCTCTCCAAAAAACGCACACGGGAATTGATAGACAACCCTCCTTTCTTCTGGTATACTGACGGTATCCAAAAGTAAGGAGGGTTTCCCATGTTTCTCGGCACGAATCTACAGTATCTTCGCAAAACCAACGGCAATATGACCCAGGAACGGCTGGCGGAGCGGATGGGCGTCTCCCGGCAGACTGTGTCCAAATGGGAATCCGGCGACGGCTGTCCGGAGCTTTCCAAGCTGGTGGAGCTGTGTGATGTGTTCTCCTGCAAGCTGGACGCCCTTCTGCGGGAGGACATGGCCGCCCGGGACACCATCTATTCTCCCGTCCGGATCCTGCGGGTGAAGGGCTTCCGGATGGCCCGGTATGTGATGATCTCCCCCCAGCCGGAGGATGATGTCAACGCCTATATGGACGCCTGGGCCCAGCGCAGCGGCCTGCTGGACATCCCCGGCCCCGCTCCGGTGCGCATCGGCTGGGATTTTCCCTATGTCTCCCAGGAGCAGAAAAGCCGCTTCGGCCTCCGGGGCTACGCGGCGGCCTACCTTCTTCCGGAGGGCTTTGAGCCGGTCTGCGGCGGGGCGGAAATCGTCTCTCAGCCGGAGACAAACTACGCGGTGATGACCGTCCGGGACCCCTTTGCCGCCGCCTTTGACCGCATTCCCCAGGCCTACCAGCGGATCCTGGAATACCTGTCCCATTCCGGCATCCCCAAAAGCGCGGAAAGCGGCTTCCTGCCCTGCTTCGAATGGGTCTGCACCCGGGATGGGGTGACATGCATGGATGTGTTCATCCACTGCGGCTCTACCGGCCAGGCTGTGGAATATCAGCTGGGACAGGTCGAATAGGCCCGCCGGAGAGAACTATCCCGCAAAATATTTCCGGCCCGGGATCAAAGACGTTTTTATGCACCCCGCACAGGGGCGACCCTCGCGGTCGTCCGTCGCGCAGCGAATCAATAATCTCAATCCTTGCCAGTGGCAATCACAAAATGAAATGTGCTTATCGGCTTTGCTCAGCAAAGCGAGAAATTGGAATTTGACGTTATCACAATTCGTAGGGCGGGGTCATGACCCCGCCGACCAGGTTCCGGTTTTTGACCGGGGAACATTCAACGGAATCGCCAGGAAATCGTTACGTTTCGGCGGGGTCATGACCCCGCCCTACGAAACATCCCGTCAAACACCAATTTATCGGGCGGCTGAGTAAAACCGATATGCACGAAATGAAATTAAAGGAGACATACATTATGGCAAAAGCGCTGGTTGTTTACTATTCCCGCAAAGGAGAAAACCACATGCCCGGTGGGGTACAGGTTCTGGAAAAGGGCAACACGGAATACGCCGCGGAGTACATCCGGGACGCTGTGGATGCCGATCTGTTTGAGATCGACACCGTAAAGCCCTACGCGGCCAATTACCGGGAGTGCTGCATGGAAGCGGTGGCCGAGGCCAAGGCCAACGCCCGTCCCCAGATCAAGGGGTACGTGGAGGATATCACTCCCTACGACACCATTTTCGTGTGCTTCCCCTGCTGGTGCGGCACCGCACCCATGTGCGTCTTCACCTTCCTGGAGCACTACGATCTGACAGGCAAAAAGATCGTCCCCCTCTGCACCAACGAGGGCAGCGGCATGGCCCACAGCGAGCAGGACCTGGCCCAGGTCTGCAAGGGCGCCCGGGTGGTTCCCGGCCTTTCGGTGCGGGGCCATCAGGCCAAGGACAGCCGGGACACAATCGCCGCCTGGGCGAAGGAAAACGCGTAACCCGTCAATACAAAAAAGCTGCCATTGCGAACCGATGTGACCGCAGTCACCGGTGCGCAATGGCAGTTTTTCTTTCCTCTGTACGATTCCTTCGTGAGACAGCGCCTCATGTTTGCTGCCAGCCCTCCAGCCTCACTTCCGCTTCCGGAAGAACGCCCAGGTCCTTAAGGTCCTCCTGCCCCACCAGAAACGCGCCCATTTCCTCCAGCTTCCGGGCGCTTTCGCTGCCGTCCCGGAAACAGGCCACGGTACTCCACCCGAAGCGCAGGTTCTTCACTGTGCCGTCCCAGGTACCGCCTCTGCCCAGATCGGACTGGGCCACCAGGACCATCCGTCCCAGAGCGTGGATACAGCGGTTGCGGCTCAGAGCCCGCTGGGCGGAGAAGGGCGTGTCGAAGTCCTCCTCGCTGAGGAAAAGGGTATTGCGGAGCCGGGGCTGCCGGTCCAGCTCGTCGGCCACGATGCTGATGACCCGCCCACCGGCCTCCAGACAGGCCTGCTGGGCGGTGCGGTCCGCTCCCCGGGCGTTGCCGGATACCAGCGTCAGGCCCTGCTCCGCCGCCCGGAACCCCGCCTCGGCGGCAAAGGCCCGGTTCGGCTCCCGCAGCTCCCGGCTGCCCACCAGGGCAATGGCCGGGGTGTTCAGGATCTCCAGGTCCCCCCTGGCCCAGAGGCAGCCGGGGCTGTCCAGTCCCAGCCGCTGGCGCAGCAGCAGCGGATACCCGGGGCTGACCCGGGTGACAGGAACACAGCCTCTGGCCGCCGCCCGGCGCAGATAGGCGTCCAGCCGGTCCTCCTCGTCCAGCAGATGCAGGATCCGGCAGGCCATCTCCCTGCCGTAGCCCAGCCCCAGCAGATCCGGCTGGGAAAGAGCCCGGTCCTCCCCGGTTCCCCGGGAATACCGCACCCGGTCCGCCAGGGACCGCAGCTGGGCCGTGGTCAGGACCCTTCGCTCCGGGTCCCCCAGGTGGCTGGTCAGCAGCAGGAACCCCCGCTCCCGGGGATTCAACGGAACCTCCTCTTGGGAGGCGCGGGAGCCTTGACCTCTTCCTCCGTCAGGCTGCCGTCCACTGCCAGCACCATGGGCCGGATGGTGAAATTGCAGAATTTGCAGATCTCATCCAGCTTGGCCTTTTCGGGGAAGTTGCTGACCATGCTCCAGGCGACGCCCTTTTTCTTGGCTCTGCCGGTACGGCCGATGCGGTGGACATAGTATTCGTTCTCCTCGGGAACGTCATAGTTGATGACGCAGTCCACGTCGTCCACGTCGATGCCCCGGGAGGCCACGTCCGTGGCAATCAGCACCGGCAGCTTTCCCTCCCGGTAGCGCTGCATGGTCTTCTCCCGCTGAACCTGGCGGATGTCGCCGTGGATGCAGTCGCAGTCCAGCCCCGCCCGCCGGAAATCGTCGCTGAGGCGCTGGCACATGTGCTTGGTGTTGCAGAAGATCATCACCCGCTCATAGCCCTGGGTCCGGATCAGCCGCAGGGTGGTCTCCGCCTTTTCCAGAGGGGTGCAGGTGAGGCTGAACTGGTCGATATCCGGCCGGTCCTCCTGCTTGGGCTCCACGGTGATCTCCACCTCGTCCCGCTGGTACATCCAGGAGACGGTCATGACCTCCTGGGAAATGGTGGCGGAGAACAGGCCCAGATTCCGGCGGTTTTTCACCTTGTCAATGATCCGGGTCACATCCTTGAAAAAGCCCATGTCCAGCATCCGGTCGGCCTCGTCCAGAACCACGGTCTGGATCTTGTCCAGGCGGATGGTCTTGCGGTTATAGTGGTCCATGAGCCGGCCCGGCGTGGCCACCACGATCTGGGGCTTGCGCTCCAGCTGCTTGATCTGGCCGCCGATGCCCGCGCCGCCATAGAGGACCGCCACCCGGATCCCCTGGTAAAAGGTCAGAAGACCCCGCAGCTCATCGCCGATCTGAATGGCCAGCTCCCGGGTGGGCGCCAGGATCAGGCCCTGGACCCCCTCCACCGACGGGTCAATATGCTCGATCATGGGGATTCCGAAGGCAAAGGTCTTGCCGGTGCCGGTGGGGGCCTTGGCAATCACATCCCGCCACTGCATAAAATAGGGGATCGCCTCCGCCTGAATGGTGGTGGGATACCCGTAGCCCTTCTGCTCCAGCGCTTTCAGCATCGCCTCGCTGAGGCCCAGGCTTTCAAATGTTACATCCATGTTTGTCTTTCCTTTATTTATCAATATTCTTTGTCATTGTAGCATTCTTTATCCGTTTTTGCAACCGTGGTTTCCCGATTTGTTTCCCGGGGAAGGTTTTGTGGAGTATGGCTATAAATGATCACTGTGATTATCGGCTTTGCTCAGCTGCCTGATAAATTGGAATTTGTTGAGATGAGGGACCGCAATACCTTCCCCCGGGGGGAAGGTGCCCCAGTGCGCACACTGGGGCGGATGAGGAACGGCGATATG
>SFQY01000088.1 GCA_004562395.1 bacterium
TTTTCCAATGTACCTTTTTAACGAAATGCATACAAATTCGGAACATATCGCCGTTCCTCATCAGTCATGAAAATCCGTTCCGAAGAGCGGATTTTCATGACAGCTTCCCCCCGGGGGAAGCTATGGGCGCTGCCGCGCCACAGCAACCAACGAAGATAAACGATCATTTATCAAAGCCGCTTGGGCAAACATTACGGATTCGCCGAAATCGGTGGGAAAACGTACCCATTACCGCCGGGCGACCGCAAGGGTCGCCCCTACGCGGGGGCGCAAGCGTAAACGATTATTTGCAGTCCGCCCCAAAGCGGGAGCTTTGCGAGTTTTCACAATCAGGAGGAACACCATGCAGGGGAAAGTAGAGATCTGCGGCGTAAACACATCCAGACTGTCGGTTCTGTCTCAGACGGAGATGGATTCCCTCCTACGCAGGGCCAGGGAAGGGGACAAGGCGGCCCGGGAAAAGCTTATCGAGGGCAATCTGCGGCTGGTGCTTTCCGTGATCCAGCGTTTCGACAAGCGGGGAGAGAATCCGGACGACCTGTTTCAGGTGGGGTGCATCGGCCTGATCAAGGCCATCTCCAATTTTGACCCGGACAAGCAGGTGCGCTTTTCCACCTACGGCGTCCCCATGATTGCCGGAGAGGTGCGCCGGTATCTGCGGGACAACAGCGCCATCCGGATCTCCCGGTCCATCCGGGATGTGGCCTACAAGGTGCTGCAGTGTAAGGAGGCCATGACCACCCGCATGGGAAGGGAACCGACGCTGGAGGAAATCGCCGGGGAGCTGGGCCTTCCCCTGGAGGAGGTCAGCCAGGCGCTGGACGCGGTCTGCGCGCCGGTGAGCCTGTACGATCCGGTCTACGCCGACGGCGGTGACCCGCTGACGGTGATGGATCAGGTCCGGGATACCAAGAATACCGAGGACGGCTGGATGGACCACATCACCCTGCGCAATGCCTTCCGGGCGCTGAACGACCGGGAAAAGCAGATCCTCTCCCTGCGGTTTTACGACGGAAAGACCCAGATGGAGGTGGCCAGCGCCCTGGGGATCTCCCAGGCCCAGGTCTCCCGGCTGGAAAAGGGGGCCATCGGCGCCATGCGCAAGTCCGTCAGCGTCTCGTAGATATAGAGATATCAGATATGAGATACAAGATATCATATCCCGTATCTTCTCTCCCGCTCCTGCCAAAATTTTCAGCATGGTTCCGCCTCCCGCGGCATAGGCTGAACCAAAGCCGAAGGGGGAGGAACGGGTATGTCTATGAAATTCACGGACCTGCAGTGCAAGGAGGTTATCTGTGTCAGCAACGGCCAGCGGCTGGGCTTTGTCAGCGATGTTCTGGTGGAGATCCCCGAGGGCAATGTGTGCGCCATTGTGGTGCCGTGCCCCTGCCGGTTTCCCGGAGGGCTGGGACGCCGGGATGATTTCCTGATCCCGTGGAACTGCATCAAACGAATCGGCCCGGACATCGTGCTGGTGGACGTGAAGCCCGAGGACTGCCGGACCCCCCGGGGCGGAAGAATGCAGCGCTTCTGACGGCGAAGCCTCTCCGGACCCCGGGGACGGGAAAAAACGGGTATATTCCCAAAAAAATTTGGAAAAAATACTTGCAATATGACTTTCCGTCATGTATAATGATTCGGCATGGGCCCTGCCCGTGACATTTCAAACCACACACCCGGGGATCGCGCACCCCTGTGCCCATTGGGCGGGCAGCGCGGGATGATCGGGGTGGAGGAAAAACAAAAGGAGAAATTGTAAAATGGCTGTCGTATCTATGAAGCAACTGCTGGAGGCCGGTGTTCACTTCGGTCACCAGACCCGCCGCTGGAACCCCAAAATGGCTCCCTACATCTACACCGAGCGCAACGGGATCTACATCATCGACCTGCAGAAGACCGTAAAGAAGCTGGAAGAGGCTTACAACTTCGTCCGTGACATCTCTGCCAATGGCGGCTATGTCCTGTTCGTGGGCACCAAGAAGCAGGCCCAGGACGCCATCAAGGAAGAGGCTGCCCGCTGCGGCGGTTACTATGTCAACGCCCGTTGGCTGGGCGGTATGCTGACCAACTTCCGCACCATGCGTACCCGTATCGACCGTCTGGCTCAGCTGCGCAAGATGGAAGAGGACGGCACCTTCGCCATGCTGCCCAAGAAGGAAGTCATCAAGCACCAGGGCGAGATCGAGAAGCTGGAGAAGTACCTGGGCGGCGTG
>SFQY01000036.1 GCA_004562395.1 bacterium
AGGTTGTACCGTTTGAATTGACTGCATTACGAATGGGAAGGTGTCGCCATTCCTCATCCACCGCTTCGCGGTCCCCCTTCCCCCCGGGGGAAGGTATTGCGCTCCGACATCCCCACAAATTCCGATTTATCTTGCATTTTCCCCCGTGGCGTGGTAAAATTCTAAAATAGTATGATTATTCAGAAAGGAGGGGTTCGTTTGAAGCGGCTGCTTGCCATGCTCGCCGTATGCGTGCTGATGCTGGGCGTCATCTGCCTGCCGGCCTCTGCCGAAAGCGCGGCTTCCAGGGTGGAGCTGCTATGCACCGTTAATTCCGACGGCGACTGCCTGGTCTCCATGACCGTGTCCCTTCGGCTGGAGGAGAGCAACAATTCCCTGACCTTTCCCCTTCCCGCCAATGCCAAAAGCATCACCATGAATGGCTCCTCCTCCGTCACCACCTACAAGTCCGCCTCTGCCGTTGAGGTGGACATCAGCAAGATCACCCGGGACTATGTGGGCGAGGCCTCCATTCATTTCACCTATACCATCCCCGAGGCCGTGAAGGTCAACGAAGACCGCCAGCTTCAGCTGGACATTCCCCTGCTGTGCGGCTTTGAGTTCCCGGTGGAGAGCCTGACCTTCACCGTCACCATGCCCGGTGCCGCCAGCTTCGATCCCAAGTTCACCAGTATCTATCAGCAGAACGGCGTGGAAGCCAACCTGCCTGTCAGCGTCAACGGCAGTCAGATCATCGGCTCCAGCAAAGCCTCGCTGAACGACCACGACGGCGTGACCATGACCATGCTGGTGCCCCAGGAGATGTTTCCTTCGGTGAGTACCTACATCCGGGAGGGCAACCCCGAGGTCATCCCCATGTCGGTATGCGCCGCCGCGGCCATGGTGTACTGGCTGCTGTTCCTGCGCTGTCTGCCCCTGATCCGCCGCCGCAGCTCCACCCCGCCCTCCGGCGTATCCGCCGGCGAAATGGGCTGCCGCCTGACCCTCTCCGGCGGTGACCTGACCATGATGGTCTTCTCCTGGGCACAGCTGGGTTATCTGCTGATCCACCTGGACGGCGACGGACGGGTGATGCTCCATAAGCGGATGGATATGGGCAACGAGCGCAGCGCTTTTGAAAACAAAATCTTCCGGTCCCTGTTCGCCTCCCGCCGGGTGGTGGACGCCACCGGCACCGCCTACGCCCGGTTCGCCCTGAAGGTCTATGCCCAGGTCCCCAGCCAGCGGCAGCTGCACCGGGGCAGCTCCGGCAATGTGAAAATCTTCCGGATCCTGGCCTGCGGCAGCGGCCTGTTCTGCGGGATCTGCGTTGCCATGAACATGACCGGAAACCGGGCCCTGCAGATCATTCTTTCCGTGATTCTGGCTGTTTTCGGCCTGATTTCCGCCTGGATCATTCAGGATGTTCCCTTCAGGACCCACCTGCGGGGCAAGACCCCGGTGTACATCGGTCTGGCCTGCGTCCTGGTATGGGTGGGACTGGGTTTTCTCTGCGGCCAGATCTGGATCCCTCTGTGCTTTGCTCTGGGTGAGCTGGTGCTGGGCTACTTCGCCGCCTACGGCGGCCGCCGCAGCGACCTGGGCCGCTGGGATGCGGAGCAGATCCTTGGCTTCCGGCACTATGCCAAGGCCCTCCCCCGGGAGGATGTGAGCCGCCTGCTGGAGGGAGATCCGGACTATTTCTTCAATCTGGCCCCCTACGCCCTGGCTCTGGGCGTCATCAAGCCCTTCGCCCGGGCCTTCGGACGGCGGCAGCTGGATCAGTGCCCCTATCTGGTGTCCCGGATCCACGGCAAACGCACCGCTGAGGAGTGGGCGCAGCTCATGGCCGACACCGCCGACCGGATGGACGTCATTTCCCGGCAAATGCTGGTGGAGCGCTGGGTCCCCCTCCGGGCCGCCGCTTCCAGCCTGCTTCCCCGGAAGACCGTCCGGACCCCCGGAAAAAAGCGGAAAAAGAAGTGACCTCTTTCCGAAAAATACATCCCTCTCAAGGACCCGGCCCCGCTGGGTCCTTTTTGATTGCTCTAACGGGATGAGGAATAGGAGGTGACATCATAAGAGAAATGATCGTTTAGCGTCCCCAAGGCCCCCTTTGACGAGGGGGCTGTCAGCGAAGCTGACTGGGGGAGAGAAAGCCTGAAGGCTTTCGCATTTCTGGTAAATACGGGAAAAGACGGAACATTTTCTCTCCCGCATAAACGTTCATTTACAGCAGTTACAATAGCAAGTTGGGAAAGTTTTGATTTCCAATGCACCGGGTATGTATTGCGGCAAAGCAGGACCTGCCCAAAAAGATCACGCCCCGGAAAAATCCGGGGCGTGGTTTGTTTTCGGAAGGGGTTATCCGTTGGCACCCATGAGGATCTTGGCAAGCTCGGAATTGGCGTCCAGGATGACGGTCTTCTCGTCGCCGTTGAGGCTGGCCTTCAGGGCGTCCAGGGCCAGTGTGAAGGAATAGAAATCCTTCTTGTCCGCAGTGTCATAGGCCTCCGCCAGAAGGCGCATGTACTCCTGCTCGCCCTCAGCCTCCAGCTTGGCGGCTTCCGCCTCGGCGTCGGAGATGAGAATGTTTACCTGCTTGTCCACATCGTTGCGGATGATGGAGGCTTCGTAGTTGCCGTCGGCGGTGTACTTCTCCGCCATCTGGTTTCGCTCGGAGATCATGCGGCCGTAGACCGCGTTCAGGTTGCTCTCGGGCAGGTCAAACTGCTTGATCTTCACATCCTCCACCCGAATGCCGTAGGTCTTTGCAAGGGCGTCCACATCGGTGGCGATACTTCCGTAGATCTCGTTCCGCTTGGCGCCGTCCTCCATGTTGATGATGTCCGCCTGGGCCAGGGTGCCCATAACGGTTTTCAGCTCATTGTAGGTCAGGGCGTCCAGCCGCTGCTCCGCTACGGAGGTGGAGCCCAGCGTCTGGTAGAACAGCTTGGGATCGGAGATGGACCAGAGAATGTAGCAGTCCACGGTCATGTTCTGCTTGTCAGAGGTCAGCACCTCGGAAGGGGGAATGTCGTAAAGCTGGGTGGCTTTGCTGAAATACTTCACGCTGTCCACAAAGGGAACCTTGAAGTGCAGGCCGGCCTCCGCGGTGGTGTCGATGATCTTGGAGAACCGGACGGTGCAGGCATACTCGTCCTCCCGGACGGTGAACACCGCGTTGGCCGCCAGAATCACAGCCAGCAGCAGCACGATAATGACGATTCCGCTTTTTTTCATGGTCAGTTACCTCCATTGGCTTCCACAAGGCTCTCCAATGGCAGCAGCATCTGCACGTCGGAGCCGCTGCCGGAGCCGGTATTGATAAACAGCTTCACATCGGGCAGCACCGAGGAAATTGCCTCATAGTACATACGGGTCCGGGTGATGCCGGGGTTCTGGGCATACTCAGAGTACATGGCCTCAAACATAGCCACCTGCTCCACCGCCTCGTTGATCCGCTTCTGCTTCAGGTAGGCCGCGTTCTGCAGAAGCTTGTCGGCCTTGGCCTGGGCATCGGGAAGCTGGGCGTTCTGGTAGGCCTTGGCATCGTTGATCACGGTCTCGGCCTGCTGCTTGGCGGTCTCCACAGCCTTAAAGGCCTCGATGACCTCCTGCGTGGGAGGCTCCGCGTCCTGGATCTTCACATCCACCAGAGACAAGCCGATGTCGTATTCCTGCAGGATCTGCGTCACCAGCTCCTTGACCTGCATCTGGATATTCTCCTTGCCGTCGGTAAGCACCGCATCCACCGAGGAGGAACCCACCACATTGCGCACCTGGCTCTGGATCAGATTCCGCAGGATCAGCTCCGGATCGTTGGAGGAATACAGGTACTGCACAGGATCGGAGATCTTGTACTCCACGAAGAAATCCACGTTGACGATGTTGTAGTCGCCGGTGATCATGGTGCTTTCGCTTTCATTGACCTCGTAGGGATTGCCGGAGCTGGAATAGCCCAGCTCAATTTTCTGGTAGACATTCACGTCCACCTTCTCCACCTGCTGGATGCCGAAGGGCAGCTTGAAGTGGACACCGGCGTCGGTGATGTCCGTTACCTGGCCAAAGGTGGTGACCACTGCCTGCTGCTTGTCGTCCACGGTGTAGAAGCAGGTCCCAGCCAGGGCCACCAGCACCAGCAGCACAGCAACCAGAAGCGCCGTGCGCCCGGCCCGCCGGAAATCCGGCTTTTTCTTCTGAGGCTGGGGATTGTTTCCCGGCCAGCGGTAGGTTCCGTTTTCTTCCATGTGTTTTTCTCCTTTATCATATGAATTCGTATTGGTGGGTTTGCATCGTGAGGGAAGTCTTTCTCATGACAGCTCCCGGAGCATGTCCTCCGCCCGGGCAATGAGGCTGTTGGCACACCAGACGGTGAGCATCACCTTCAGGACCCGGGTCAGCTTCTCCCGGGCGCCGGGAACAGGCTCTGCGTAGTCCCCGGTGATCTCCTCCAAAGCCTCATCCCAGCTTTTGGTTCCGCCGATGTACCTGGCCCGGGCCGCCAGCCGGACAAAATAGAAAAGAAGCTTGGTATCGTCCACCAGGTCGTCGCTTTCGTCGGCCAGATTGCCGTTGAGGTAGGCCATCAGCTTCACGATCTGCTCCAAAGGCATGGCCCCCCGGAGGATGTTCATGTTGATCACCCGGCAGACCTGCTCCATGTCGTAGCGTTTGTTTCTGGGGGGAGGAAGGAACCCCCGCTTGACCCAGTTCTGAATGGTATAGGGTTCCAGTCCGGTGACGCTGGCCACCTGACTCAGGGTCAGACCACCGGCAGAGAACAGGGCCTCAAACCGCTCCCCTGTCCGATCCGCCTGTTCCCGCTCCGCTTCCAAGGTGGTGCCCGGGATTGTCCACTGCATAAAAATAACCTCCTTTGTTCGCAATGGGTTCGGCATTCATGTAACATGATAATATCACATGGTCATATGATTGTCAACGAAAGTCTTATGATTTATTTGTAAATCATTTGTGAACTTCCATAGGGCGTCGGAAATGTGCGGCCGTTCCTTCCCTGATAGGCCTGCTGCCGTTTCTTCTGTAGAGGATCGTTTCTCTTTGTTGGCTCCTCTGGTGCGGCAGCGCCCAAGCCTTCTCCTTGAGGAGAAGGTGCTTGAGGACCGCAGCCCGGGGCGGATGTGGTGTGCGGTACACAGTTACGATGATCGGGACATTTCGGCGAAAACGTACCGCAGTAACACCACATCAGTCTCGCTTCGCGAGACAGCTTCTACCAAAGGCACGCTTCGCAGTCCTCAAGGAGAAGCCTTTGGTGGAACCATTGCGCATTCGAACGCGAAATGATCCTTTCCCGCATTGATTTTATTTCTACGAAGGTTCTGAAATTCACGATTCTCTCCGAAGCAGGCTCTTGTCAGGCCCCGCGTCCTTCAGTAAAATCTTTATGAATGCATGTTTTTTCTCTTTCTATGCGTTTTTCCACTTTACGAATGGGAAAAAGTGTTGTACAATACCCTGGAACCAATTGACAGCCCGGCGTGCCGGGAACGCATTTGTATTCAACGAAGCCGTGGGAGGTGACACGATGGTTTGCATGAAGTGCGGGCGGGAAGCCCCGGAGGGTCAGGCCTTCTGTCAAGAGTGCCTGATGGAGATGGAGAAATATCCCGTCAAACCTGGTACGTTGGTACAGCTTCCCAACCGGCGGGAAACCGCGCCTCCCAAAAAAGCCCTCAAGCGCCGGGGCTCCGGTCCTGAGGAGCAGCTCCGGACCATGAAGAAGCGGATCCGGATCCTGACGATTCTGGTGGCTTTGCTGCTGGTACTGTCCGCTTTCCTCAGCTTTCCGGCGGTCCGGTTTCTGATGAACAGCCAACGCTTCCGGCCGGGGCAGAACTATTCGTCCATTGTGGTGACCACTGCTTCTGAGGAATCCGATCCGGAATAAGCGTGTTTCACGTGAAACGATCGTGTCCAGTGGTGTTTCACGTGAAACAATAGAAACGCTTTCGTATGCATAAGAGAAATACAGGAGGAGAAAATGGGAAAGATAATTGCGGTGGTCAATCAGAAAGGCGGCGTTGGAAAAACCACCACTGCTGTCAATCTGTCAGCCGCACTCCATGACCTGGGACTGAAAACCCTGCTGTGCGATTTTGATCCCCAGGCAAACGCGACCTCCGGTCTGGGTGTGGACAAGCGAAAAATCAAGTATTCCACCTACGACGTAACCATCAACGGGGTAGATCCGGAGAAAGCCATCGTTCATACAAAATACGGAGACATCCTGCCCTCGGCGGCGGATCTGGCCGGCGCGGCGGTGGAGCTGATCGGTGAGAATCACCGGGAGCTTCAGCTGGACAAGGCTCTGCATCCTCTGCGGGATCAGTACGACATCATTTTTGTGGACTGTCCCCCCTCTTTGGAGCTGCTGACCCTGAACGGGCTGTGTGCTGCCGACGGGATCCTGATCCCGGTGCAATGCGAGTACTTTGCCCTGGAAGGTCTCAGTGACCTGATGTCCACACTGCGGATGGTAAAGCGCCGGATGAACCCCAGGCTGGATATTTTCGGAGTAGCCCTGACCATGTATGACGGCCGGACCAACTTCTCCGCCCAAGTGGCTCAGGAGGTCCGTAAGCACTTCCCGGGAAAGGTCTTCGCGGCGGTGATCCCCAGAAACGTCCGGCTGGCGGAAGCCCCCAGCCACGGAATTCCGGTGACAGAGTATGACCGGACCAGCCGGGGGGCGTCAGCCTATCGGGCCATGGCGGAGGAAGTAAAAGCAAAACTGGAACGCGGAAGCGTTTAAGAAAGGATGGTATCATTGGCATCAAACAAGGGCCTGGGGAAGGGCCTGGGAGCGCTGCTGGGAGATTTCAGCGACGAACCCCTGGAGAAGAGCGCCTATCAGCTTCTGCCCATCCACAAGGTAGAGCCCAATCCGGACCAGCCCAGGCAGGATTTTGACGAGGAGGAACTGCAGTCACTGGCCGATTCCATCTCGGTACACGGAGTGATTCAGCCTCTGACCGTCCGGGAACTGCCCAACGGTTACTATCAGATCATCGCCGGTGAACGGCGCTGGCGGGCAGCCAGACTGGCAAACCTAAGCGATATCCCGGCAGTGATCATTGAGGCGGACGACCGGAAAGCCATGGAGCTGGCTCTGATTGAAAACCTCCAGCGGCAGGATCTGAACCCTGTGGAAGAAGCACTGGGCTATCAGACATTGATCGAGGAATACGGCCTGACCCAGGAGGACGCCGCTAAGCAGGTGGGTAAATCCCGCCCGGCCGTTGCCAACGCCCTGCGGCTGCTGGGCCTTTGCCCCCAGGTGCTGGAGCAGCTGCGCAAGGGAGAGCTGACCGCGGGCCACGCCCGGGCAGTGCTGACCCTGAAAAGTGAAAAACAGCAGCAGGAGGCGGCAAAGAAGATCATTGCCCTGTCCTTGTCGGTACGTCAGGCGGAAACCCTGTGCAAGAACATGGGAAAAGAACCGGCCCCCAAAAAGCAGGAGGTCTTTGCGGTGGATTATGTAGCCGAATGTGAAAAAAGCCTCAGCAAGCACCTGGGCCGGGGGGTCAAGATCGTAAACGGAAAACGAAAAGGCCGCTTTGAACTGGAATTCTACGGCCAGGAGGATCTTCAGACCCTGCTGGACCTGTTGATGAAATTAAAATAAAATCAGGATATAAGATTCCGGACAGAGCAAACCGAAACCGGAGACTGTTCAAAATCTTATATCTCCAAATCAAGGAGAGGTATTACTATGTTAGACATCAAACGTATCAAGGAAAACCCGGAAGCAGTCAAGGCCGGTCTGCGGGCCAAGGAAGTGGACTGCGACGCGACCATTGACCGGATCCTGGAGCTGGATGAGCAGCGCCGGGCTCTGATCGCCGACACCGAATCCCGGAAGGCCCGGCAGAACAAGGTATCCAAGGAGATCCCCCAGCTGAAAAAGCAGGGCAAGGATGTGGCTCCCATTTTCGCTGAGATGGCGGAGCTGAAAAAAGGTCTGGCAGAAGACGCGGAGAAGCTGGATGCCGTCATGGCCGAATACCGCACCGCCATGCTGAGCCTGCCCAACCTGCCGGATCCGGACCTGCTGCCCGGCGGAAAGGAGAACAACCAGCCCCTGCGCTACTTTGGAGAGCCTCACAAATTTGATTTTGAGCCGAAGCACCATGTAGACCTGTGCGAAGGCCTGGGTCTCATCGATTATGAGCGGGGCGTCAAGCTGGCTGGCTCCGGCAACTGGATGTACACCGGCATGGGCGCCCGTCTGGAGTGGGCTCTGCTGAACTACTTCATCGACACCCACATTGCCGACGGCTATGACTTCATCCTGCCTCCCCACATGCTGGAGTACCAGTGCGGTGAAACCGCCGGACAGTTCCCCAAATTTGCCGACGAAGTGTACAAGATCGCCAACCCCACCGACGACCGAACCCACTACATGCTGCCTACCGCGGAAGCGGCCCTTTGCTCCATCTACCGGGACGAGATCCTCAGCGAGGCGGACCTGCCCAAGAAGTTCTTTGCCTATACCCCTTGCTTCCGCCGGGAAGCCGGTTCCCACCGGGCCGACGAGCGTGGCATGGTCCGTGGTCACCAGTTCAACAAGGTGGAAATGTTCCAGTTCACCCGTCCCGAGGACTCCGACGCGGCCTTCGACGAGCTGGTCCGGAAAGCAGAAGATCTGGTAAAGGGATTGGGCTTCCACTTCCGTACCGTGAAGCTGGCAGCAGGCGACTGCTCCGCCTCCATGGCCCGGACCTACGACATTGAGATCCAGATTCCCTCCATGAATGGCTACAAGGAGGTCTCCTCCGTATCCAACGCCCGGGATTACCAGGCCCGCAGGGGCAACATCCGCTTCCGCCGGGATGGGGGCAAAATCGAGTTTGTCCACACCCTCAACGGATCCGGCCTGGCTACCTCCCGGATCTTCCCGGCCATGGTGGAGCAGAATCAGCGTGCCGACGGCTCCATCGTCGTCCCCGAAGTCCTGCGCAAATACCTGGGTGGGATCGAAGTCATTGAGAAAAAATAAGTATTTTCAGAAAAGGGAGACATATTTATGAAAAACAACATGAAAAAGCCTTCCTGGTGGGAGGAATTCATGGCCTTTGCCGTAAAGGGCAACGCCATGGCACTGGCCGTCGGTACCATCATCGGAGCAGCCTTCTCCACCATCACCAAAAGTCTTACCGATGACATCATCATGCCCATCGTTGCCATCTTCATGGGAGGAATCGACTTCTCCGAACTGAAGATCACCCTGCCCCGGCTGTTCAGCGAGCCGGTGCTGGACGAGGCAGGCAATGAGATCCTGAACACCCTGAACTACGGCAACTTTATTTCCGCCGTGATCAACTTCTTCATTCTGGCCCTGGTGGTCTTCTTCCTGGTAAAGGGCCTGAACAAAATGGCCGAACACGGGAAGAAAAAAGAGGAAGAGGAAGCAGCAGAGAAAGAGCCGGAGCCTCCCGCACCCAGTGCGGAGGAAGTGCTTCTCACCGAGATCCGGGATCTGCTGAAAACCAGATAAACCAAAACGGGAGGGGAACAACCCTCCCGTTTCCTATAAAAAAAGAAAAGAAACCAGGAAAAATATACAAAACAGGATATAAATATTTGACAAATTGAACGAAAGAGAATATAATGAAGCCGTACGGGCATTTTGTCCGGAGAGAAAGAAAAATTCTGAAAAGGACGGATCAGAACATGTATAAAATTGTACGGAAGAAGGAGCTGAACCCCACCGTCACCCTGATGGAAGTGGAAGCCCCCTTCATCGCCAGAAAGGCAAAGGCCGGCCAGTTCATCATTTTCCGGGTGGATGAAATGGGCGAGCGGGTGCCCCTGACCATTGCGGGCTGCGACCGGGAAGCCGGTACCGTTACCATCATTTTCCAGAAGGTCGGTTTCTCCACCAACGCACTGGGCGCTCTCAACGAGGGCGATTACATCCATGATTTCGTAGGACCTCTGGGCAAGCCCACTCCCGTGGAGGGAAAGAAGAAGGTCTGTGTGGTTGGCGGCGGTGTCGGCTGCGCCATTGCCCTGCCCTCTGCCAAGGGCTTCAAGGAAGCCGGTGCTGAGGTGACCGTCATTGTTGGTTTCCGCAGCAAGGATATCGTTATTCTGGAGGAGGAATTCAAGGCCGTGGCCGACCGGTTCATCCTCATGACCGACGACGGCACCTATGGCCGTCACGGTCTGGTGACCCAGCCTCTGCAGGAGCTGCTGGAGGCCGGCGAGACCTTTGACGAGGTTCTGGCCATCGGTCCTGTGCCCATGATGAAGTTCGTGTGCAAGACCACTCAGCCCTTCGGCATCCATACCAGTGTTTCCCTGAACCCCATTATGATCGACGGAACGGGCATGTGCGGCGGCTGCCGTGTCACCGTAGGCGGCGAGACCAAGTTTGCCTGCGTGGACGGCCCTGAGTTTGACGGCCACAAGGTGGACTTCGCCGAGCTGATGAGCCGCAACGGAACCTACCGGGACCGTGAGGCGGAGGTCAGCAAGACCCACACCTGCCGCATCGAGTCCATGGGCAAGGCCCTGATCAAGTAAGAAGGAGGAAACTGAAATGGCGAATATGACTCTGACCAAGACCCCCATGCCTGAGCAGGATCCTCAGGTCCGGGCCCGGAACTTCAAGGAAGTCACCCTGGGCTACACCGCCGAGATGGCCATCGAGGAAGCCAAGCGCTGCCTCAGCTGCAAGAACCCCAAGTGTGTGGAAGGCTGCCCCGTCAATGTGCGCATCCCCGAATTCATCAAGAAGGTACAGGAAGGCGATTTCAAGGCCGCATATGAGATCATTACCTCCACCAACGCCCTGCCCGCCCTGTCCGGTCGTGTCTGCCCCCAGGAGACCCAGTGCGAGAGCCGCTGCGTCCGGGGCATCAAGGGTGAGCCCGTGGCCATCGGCCGTCTGGAGCGGTTTGTGGCCGACTGGTATCGGGAGAACGTCAACGCCATGCCTGAGAAGGCAGAATCAAACGGCATCAAGGTTGCCATTGTAGGCTCCGGCCCTGCCGGTCTGACCTGCGCCAGCGAGCTGGCCAAGAAGGGCTATCAGGTCACCGTTTTTGAAGCTCTGCACACCGCCGGCGGCGTGCTGGTCTACGGCATCCCCGAATTCCGTCTGCCCAAGGCCATCGTGGCCAACGAGGTCACCAAGCTTCAGGCCCAGGGCGTAGAGGTCATGACCAACATGGTCATCGGCCGGGTTCTGACCATCGACGAGCTGTTTGAGATGGGCTTTAAGGCCGTGTTCGTCGGCTCCGGCGCGGGTCTTCCCATGTTCATGAACATCCCCGGCGAGGCTCTGAAGGGTGTTATGTCCGCCAACGAGTACCTGACCCGGACCAACCTGATGAAGGCCTATACCGAAGAAGCCGACACCCCCGTCATCCATTCCAAGGCCGTGGCCGTGGTTGGCGGCGGCAACGTGGCTATGGACGCCGCCCGGTGCGCCATGCGTCTGGGCGCGGAGCATGTCTACGTGGTCTACCGTCGCGGTGAGGCCGAGATGCCCGCCCGTCTGGAGGAGCAGCATCACGCCAAGGAAGAGGGCATCGAGTTCAAGACTCTGTGCAACCCTGTGGAGATCCTGGGAGATGAAAACGGCCGTGTCAACGGCATCAAGTGCGTGCGCATGGAGCTGGGCGAGCCCGACGCCTCCGGCCGCCGCCGTCCCATCGCGGTGCCGGACAGCGAGTTCGTTCTGGACGTGGACACCGTCATCATGTCCCTGGGCACCAGCCCCAACCCCCTGATCCGTTCCACCACCCCCGGTCTGGACACCAACCGCAAGGGCTGCCTGATCGTGGACGAGAACGAAATGACCACCCGTGAGGGTGTCTTCGCCGGCGGCGATGCCGTTACCGGCGCTGCCACCGTCATTCTGGCCATGGGCGCCGGCAAGAAGGGCGCCGCCGCCATCGACGCATTCCTGAAAAAATAAGCCGAACAAATACACAGCGCGCCGGAGAAATCCGGCGCGCTGCTTTATACATAAAAACCGCGCCCCATCGGACTGGGGCGCGGACATGTTTATTTCCAAAGACCGTCGGGGTATTTGCCCTCCTGGGTCATGACCTTCAGAGCCTCCACCACAACAGGCTTGTCCGCGGCATAAGTGACGCCAAACCAACGGTCCGGTGAGGTCAGGATCTTGACGGTTGCCTTCTTCTCGTGCAGAAGCTGGGCAATGGGCAGGGGGAGGAAATACTCGCCCTTCAGGGGATTTTCCACCAGCGCCTTGTCCAGGAAGGCAGAGAACCGGGTCTTGATCTCCTCCAGGAAGCCAGGCATAAAGCCCCACAGGTTCATGGAAACGGTGGTATCCGGAGCCAGCTCCGTCCAGGTTTCCCCGTCCTCGGTGAAATGGATGCCGCCGGGATACTTCTCGATCCGGGTCCGCTCCGTGATCTCCGTCAGGAAACCGTTCTCGTCGGCCAGGCAGACGCCCCGGGCAACACTGCCGTTCTCGGTGACGGTCTTGCTCAGCTCGTAGCCGACCATGCAGTAACCGTTGGGATCGGTGCAGGCGGACAGGTATTCATAAATCACCCGGAAGGCGGATTTTCCATAGTAGTCATCGGCGTTGATGACAGCAAAGGGAGCGCCGTCAATGGCTTCCGCGGCGCACAGAACAGCATGACTGGTGCCCCAGGGCTTGGTCCGTCCCTGGGGAACGGTATAGCCCTCGGGAAGGTTATCCAGCTCCTGATAGGCGTAGCGGATTTCAACGGGAGCCTTTTCCAAACGCTTGCCTACGGTCTGCATAAAGTCTTCACGAATGGCTTCCTTGATGATAATGACAACGGTATCAAAGCCCGCCTGATGAGCGTCATAAATGGAGAAATCCAGAATTGCCTCACCCTGACTGCCAACAGGGTCGATCTGCTTCAGACCGCCATACCGGCTGCCCATACCGGCGGCCATGACAACAAGTACAGGTTTTTTCGCCATGAAAATGTCTCCTTTGTGCTTCTAGTTTACGTATCGGGTTTTTTTACAGAATAGCGGAAGCTCCGAATGGGAGAAACCCCTCCGCTATGAACTGATTATAACAGTTGGACGAAAGGAAAGCAAGGGAATATGGATCTTTTTGTATATTTTTCCAAGAAGGGGATCAGTAAAACCGTGAAGGGTCCAGGTAAATGCTCTCTCCCCTGACCCGGTCCCAGGAAAATTCAGTGGAAAGCTCTCCGGCGGAAACGGGAACCTCCCGGTCTATGATTCCGGCGGCATAGGCCAGGGTGCCGATCAGCCTCTCCGGTGTGATCCGCTGCCGAAGCAGACCCAGGTCCAGATCCCGGTCCCGCTTGCTGAGTCTGCGGCCGTCGGAGGACAGAAGCATTGGTACATGGGCATACTCCGGATGGGGAAAGCCGAAAAGCTCCTGCAGATACATCTGCCGGGGCGCGGAGCTGAGCAGATCCATGCCCCGAACCACCTCGGTAACCCCCGCTTCCCCATCGTCCACCGTCACCGCCAGCTGATAGACGTAGACACCGTCGGCCCGGCGGACCACCATATCCCCGCAGTCCCGGTTAAGATTCCAGGTGCTTACCCCCTGGACCCGATCCTCCAGGGTCCACAGTCTGTCCGGAACCCTGACCCGCCAGGCAGGACTCCGGCCAAAGGCAGAGCGCCGCTGCTCAGTCAGATCCCGGCAGGTGCCGGGATAGACATATGTACCGTCGCTGAGATGGGGAGCGTTGACGCTGTGCAGCTGACTGCGGGTACAGTAGCAGGGATACAGAAGTCCCATATCCCGAAGCCGCTGAAAGTAGCCGTCGTACACGCAGCCTCGGCTGCTCTGAGGAGGCGTCTCCCGGTCCCAGGTCAGTCCCAGCCACCGAAGATCGTCACGAAGGACTTGGGCATATTCTTCGCTGGTCCGCTGGGTATCCAGATCCTCCATTCTCAGAACCATCTGCCCTCCCCGGCTCCGGACAGAGAGCCAGGCCAGAAGAGCCGCAAACACATTGCCCAGATGCATCCGCCCGGAGGGTGTGGGGGCGAAGCGGCCTACAGGTGTTACAGCAGCCATTTCAGCCACCACAGGGCAATGGCCACGATGCCCAGCAGCTCCAGCACCGCCAGAAACACCAGTCCTCCGATGCCCTTGGGAGGGGGACCGTCGTCGTAAACCGCCTTTTTATCATCCATTTCCTCCTCATCGTCGTAAACCGTCCGGTCAAAATCCACGGCATAGTTCCTGGCCCCATAGCCGTTGGCGTGGTTGCGAATGGGGATGTCGTCATCCAGCAGCTCCCTCGCCTGCTCCAGCCAGTCCTCTTCCTCCTCCGTCCAGTCAGGATCCTCTTCCTCCGGAGTATCCTCATACTCCGCCTCCCAAAGGGCTTCCTCCATCCGGCGAAGGTTCTTTTTGGGATCGTCAAACATAAGCATCCCTCCTTTGACGCATATTCTACCCCAAACCGGAGAGATTGTAAAGAGAAACAATGGACCTCAGGAAAAAGAGAGTCTACCGCGGCAATTCACGCAGAATTCTGTAACGAATGAATTGCATGGCGCCGCATTCCGCCGTTTCCGATAGGATCCGTAAAAGCAAAATGTGCTTATCGGATTCGCTCAGCAAAGCAGTAAATTGGTGTTTGCAGGGATGTTTCGTAGGGCGGGGTCATGACCCCGCCGACCAGGTTCCGATTTATGCCCGGGGATCATTCAACGGAATCGCCAGAAAAAAGTTACGTTTTGGCGTCATGACCCCGCCCTACGAATTGTGATAACGTCAAATTCCAATTTATCGGGCAGCTGAGGAAAACCGCGATACACACAAAGCAAAAAGCGGCTCAGATGAGCCGCTTTTATACCTTAGAATTCGCACTTCTTGGCGATATACTCCTTCAGCTGGCTGATGGGGATCCGGACCTGCTCCATGGTGTCCCGGTCACGGACGGTGACGCAGTCGTCGGCGGGGGTGTTGTCGTCGCCCACGGTCTGGAAGTCCACGGTGATGCACAGGGGGGTGCCGATCTCGTCTTCCCGGCGGTAGCGCTTGCCGATGGAACCGGCATCGTCGAAGTCCACCATGAAGTTCTTCTTCAGCATCCGGTAGATCTCCTCGGCCTTGGGAGACAACTTCTTGCTCAGAGGCAGAACAGCGGCCTTGAAGGGGGCCAGATACGGATGCAGATGCAGCACGGTGCGGATGTCGGGGTTGCCCTTCTTGTCCACGCCCACCTGCTCCTCGTCGTAGGCCTCGCACAGGAAGGCCAGAGCCACCCGGTCGCAGCCCAGGCTGGGCTCGATGACGTAGGGAATGTAATGCTCGTTCTTCTCCTGGTCGTAGTACTCCAGGCTCTTGCCGCTGGCCTCCTGATGGCGGCCCAGGTCGTAGTTGGTCCGGTCGGCAATGCCCCACAGCTCACCCCAGCCGCTGCCGAAGGGGAACTGATACTCGATGTCGGTGGTGGCACGGGAGTAGAAGGCCAGCTCGGCGGGCTCATGGTCCCGCAGCCGCAGGGAATCCTCCTTGATTCCCAGGGAGATCAGCCAGTTCTTGCAGAAGTCCTTCCAGTAGGCGAACCACTCCAGGTCGGTGCCGGGCTGGCAGAAGAATTCGCACTCCATCTGCTCA
>SFQY01000037.1 GCA_004562395.1 bacterium
TAAATACGGGAAAAGACGGAACATGTTCTCTCCCTCAGTCGCTTCGCGACAGCTCCCTCATCAGAGGGAGCCTTGTACGTTCACAGCAACCAACGCTAAACGATCATTTACCAAATTGCCGCACCTATGGTCGAGGGGCCCAGAGAATGTAAGTCCAGCGCGGGAGTTCGTAACGCATTCGCCGCGGGCCTTGCCCGCATAAACGATCATTTCCATCAGGAAAAGCGGTAGGTTTTATTTTACCATTTTGGGGAAGCCGGTGTCAATTCGGCACCTTGTCCAGTCCTGACGTTTTTTATTTGTAAAAAGCGCCTGTTCTTACGAAGCCGGTTGCATTCCGGCGAAAGATAAGATACAATATCCCTGGAAAGAAATTCATAAAAAGAGGAGTGAGCGAATCTTGAGCTTGAAAAGTCTGTTTTCGGCCAAAGATATGACGGAGGGCGCCCCCTGGAAGCGAATTCTGGAGTTTTCCGTTCCCATGCTGCTGGGAAACGTGGCGCAGCAACTGTATAACACTGCCGACTCCGTCATTGTCGGCCTCTACGTGGGCGACAATGCCCTGGCAGCCGTGGGCAGCGCCAGCCCCATTCTGAATCTGCTGCTGGCCCTGTTCGTCGGCATTGCCACCGGTGCGGGAATCGTCATTTCCCAGAGCTTTGGTGCCCGGGACCGGGAGGGCCTGTCCAAGAATGTGGGCAACTGTATTTCCCTGACCCTGGTGGCTACGGTGGTCATCATGGTCTTTGGTCCCCTGATCACCCGGCCCATGCTGCATCTGCTGGACACTCCGGAGTCCATTATGGAGTGGTGCGTGGAATACTTGAACATCTTCTTCTACGGCATTGCAGGCTTCTTCTTCTACAATATGCTCTCCGGTGTCCTGCGGGGCCTGGGTGATTCGGTTTCCGCCCTGGGCTTTTTACTGCTGGCCGCCGCGCTGAACGTTGCCCTGGATCTGCTGTTCGTTGCCAAATTCGGCATGGGTGTTCCCGGTGTGGCCCTGGCGACGGTCATCGCCCAGGGAATCTCCGCCGTTTTCTGCTATATCAAGCTGATGCGGATGGGGGACCTGTTCGACCTGAACCGCTCCACCATCCGGCTGGACAAGAAAATCTCCGGCCGCATCATCAGCATCGGCGTCCCCTCCGGCGTGACCCAGGCCATTATGGCTTGCTCCATGATGGTGGTCCAGTCCCTGACCAACTCCATGGGAGAGATGGTCATTGCCGCCAATGTGATCATCATGCGGGTGGACGGCTTTGCCATGATGCCCAACTTCTCCTTCGGCCAGGCCATGTCCGTTTATGCCGGGCAGAACGTGGGCGCCTGCCGGTATGACCGGGTCCACAAGGGCGTGGGCCAGGGTACCGCCATTGCCCTGAGCTTTTCCGCGGTGATCACCGTGGTGCTGCTGTTCCTGAACAAATACCTGTTTGCCATCTTTACCGAAACCACGGCCCTGATCGACCTGGCGGGCCAGATGATGCGGATCATGGCGGTGGGCTATCTGGCGGTCTCCATCAGCCAGGTCCTGGGCGGCATCATGCGGGGCATGGGCGACACCGTTACCCCCATGTGGATCTCCATTGTGTCCACCGTGGTTCTGCGGGTCCCCATCGCGTATATTCTGGCATTCTTCACCAGAAGCGCGGAGTATCCCCACGGGCATCCCTTCTCCCTGTCCATCTCTCTGTTGATCTCCTGGACCATGGGTATGGTGATCACCGTCATCGCCTACCGGTTCGGAAGGTGCAGAAAGAAGCTTCAGGAGGAAATGAAGCAGTCCGCCTGACAGCGGTACAAACAAAGGGCTTGCCCTTCCGGGCAGGCCCTTGCGGTTATTTCAGTATCTTTTTCACAAGACAGGCGGTTTCGGTGCGGCTGACCTCCTCAAACCCGTTTTTCAAAAACAGGCGGATGGAGGGGTTGTCCGATAGAATCTCGTCGTAGAGTTCCGCGATCCCGTTTTCCTTCGCGGCTTCGCTCAGAAGCTGCAGCCCCAAGGTTCCGAAGCCTCTGTTCCGGTATTGGGCCTGGACAATGACATCGCAGAGCCAGCGGCCGGTATCCGCGTCAAAGTGATAGGCAGCCTCTCCCACGAAGGTGTCCAGAGCCCGGCTGTAAAGATACCGGTAGAAATAACGGGGATCGTTTCCCGCGACCCATTTGCGGAACCAATTTTTCCATCGGTCTTCGGAAAAGTCGATGGTGCCGCCCCAGGCACGGTTGTAGGACATGGTCTGCGGATCTGCCAGCAGGGCTTTGCGGAATGCCAGCTCCGGAAGGGTGGGGGTTGCCAGCGCCAGAGCGGAAACGGAACGGTACACGCACAGATGCACCCTGCCCCGGTATTCGATCTCTTCGGTTTCGGGCACCGGCTGCATCCCGGCCTTCTCCATGACCCGGAGGCTGGCGGCATTCTCCGAAAAGGCTCCGGCCTTGACCTCCCGGTATCCCTGCCGGAACAGCTGGACAATGGCCGCTTTCAGGGCGGCTGTGGCGTAGCCCCGGCCCTGGTGGGCGGGGTGAATGACGTAGCCCAGTTCGATGACCCCATCCCGGATCCAAACGTCGTTGAGAAAGCCCACCAGCTGGCCTCCGGCGCAGATGCCCCGGACGAAATGACCGCTGTCCCGGGACAGCGCCAGCAGCCGCCGGAACAGGGGGATGGCGGCTTCCCTGGCCTCAAAATCCGGCAGCATGTAGGTCCGGCTGATCCTTTCGTTGGTCAGCAGCTCCACCATAGCCGGCTCATCGGCAGGGAGCAGGGGCCTCAGTTCCATATGGACACCTCCAAAGAAAAAATGCGGCCCCTTTCGGGGCTCCGGCGGATAAGTACATTGTTTTTTGTAACGATACAGTCGTGGTAGAGAGTTTCACGTAAAGGATTGTTTAGCAGCCCAATGGCCCCCTCTGATGAGGGGGCTGTCAGCGAAGCTGACTGGGGGAGAGAAAGCCTGAAAGCTTTCGCATTCCTGGTAAATACAGGAAAAGACGGAACATTCTGCCCATAAGAAAAGCGGCAGGAAAAGGAGAAAAATATGTTTTTGACCACAAAACGGCTGTGCCTGCGGAACCTCCGGGAGGAGGACGCGCAGGCGGTGTACACATGGCGCAATGACCGGCGCTGCTACCGGTTTCAGCGCTGGAAGGATACCTCCCGTGAGGCCGTCCTGGGATTGATCCGGGCCTCCGGGGAGGATGTGTTCCTGTCCAAAAAAGAGGAGCAGCACTACGCCCTCTGCGCCGGGGATATCCCGGTGGGGGAGCTGGCGTATTTCTACACGGAAAAGGACCGCTGCGTCACGCTGGGAATCACCATTGCCCCGGACTGTCAGCGCCGGGGCTACGGCTATGAGATCCTGAGCGCCGTGACCATGGCCGTCCGGGAAGCGTATCCGGAGCTGGACATCGTGGCGCTGATCGACCGGGAGAACGCTCCCAGCATCGCTCTGTTTGAGAAGCTGGGCTTTGTCCGGGAATGCTACGCCGAAAGCATTGCTTCCTATGTGTATGTGATTTACGCGGAAAATGAGGGGGAAGAACGGCTTTCGTGAAAACCCGGATCACCGGCTGCAGCAGGCCGGTATCATACAACGGGCCGGAAGGGGGCGAAGATCTTTTCGATCACCTGGATGTCATACAGCGCCACCAGGGAAAAGCCGCAGGTCAGCCACAGAAAGCCCAGCAGCAGAAAGACCTGGGGCAGCAGCAGAAGCAACAGCAGCGGCAGCAGGTTCATGGCGGTGACCAGCAGCATTTTCGGCAGATTGGCCAGACACAGCAGGACGGCGTTAACGGTCATCTCCCGGAGGGAGGCGGGAAACTGGGACACAACAGGGTAGATCATTCCGGAAAACAGGACCAGGGCAAAGGCAACGAAGAAGATCAGAACAATGACCGCCATCCGGCCGGGAAAATCCAGATAGGCCACGATCACGTAATCCAGGGCCAGCATACAGCCCAGAAGCAGACTCAGCAGCCACAGGGCCGTGGCCTTGCCGAAGGATCTGCGGAAGGCCCGGAAGAAGACCCGCCCGCTGCATTTCTCTCCCGCCCGGAAGGCGTAAAGCGTGGACATCATGGCAGTGGTGGCGGCACCCGCGGTGAAGACCGGCAGGCAGCACAGAAGCCAGAGCAGATTCACGCGGACCAGGTCCACAAGCTTTCCGCAGAAGATCATGAATTTGGAATCGGGAGAAAACGCGTTTTTCATTCAGACACCGCCATTCCATGATTGAGGGACGCGCCGTGGGAAAATCCGGCCGGTCCCTGGAAAAATCATAACAAATCCCACTGGATCCGTCAATAGAGGGGATGGTCATTTTTTTCATCCGGCGGTATTCTTGAATGAATACTATTCATTATCAGTGGTTTTTTATACATCTAAAAGGTGGCCCGGAGGTGGTCACCTTTTCCAATGTTTGGGGAAATATTTTGTATAATACGACAAATTTCGTGATACTGCACAGAATGGTGGCAAATAAAAAAAGTTAGACTTTACAAAGTCTACAAAAAGCGTTATACTAACAGAACAGCAAAGGCTTTCGCGGCGACAGCCGTTTAAGCATATCATATGAAGGAAAATAGGAGGAAATCAAATGAAGAAGATTCTTGCACTGCTGCTGGCATGCGTAATGGTAGTTGGCCTGCTGGTAGGCTGCGGCGGAAAGACCACTGAGGCAAAACCTGCTGAGACGAAGGCTGCCGCTGCCGAGCAGACCCCGGCTGAGGCCGCTCCTGATACCATCGTGATCATGGCGCCCCCCGTCACCGGCAATTATCTGGCGAACCTGAAGGTCTGGGGCGAAGAGTTCCATGCTCTGTATCCCAACCTGACCGTTGAGGTCATCGAGACCTCCTGGGGCGACCACAACGACAAGCTGTCCACCATGGCTCAGGCCGGTGAGGCTCCCGACATCGCTGAGATCTCCTCCGGCGCTCTGGGTACCTTCGTGGAAATGGGCGTCGCCATTGACATCGCCCAGTATCTGGATGCCGACCGTCTGGCGGACTACGACGCCAACGCTCTGGAGTACATGTCCCTGGAGGGCACTGTTTACGGTCTGCCCCTGTACCTGACCATTCAGTCCATCGGCGCCAACAAGACCCTGATGGAGGAGCTGGGCATCGACGTGGCCAAGATCCAGCAGAAGGGCTGGACCTAT
This sequence comes from bacterium, assembly GCA_004562395.1. Lineage (GTDB taxonomy): Bacteria > Bacillota > Clostridia > Oscillospirales > Oscillospiraceae > Faecousia. Next base: position 5,172 of record SFQY01000037.1, read on the forward strand.
GAGGAGTTCCTGGAGGTCATCCAGAAGGGCACCGCCGACGGCCGCTTCGGCTTCGTCTTCGCCAACTCCGGTGTCACCGCTTCCGACATGCTGAACATCTTCGGCGCGGGCGCTGGCCTGAGCAACAACTTCACCGAGGATCTGAAGTACACCTTCACCTCTGACAACATGCTGACCCTGCTGACCGCCATCGAGGAGATGACCTCCTCCGGTTACATGCCCAACTACGGCGTGGAGGCCGGCCAGCGTATGGTCATGTGCCAGACCGGCAACGCCATGATCTTCGGCAAGGCAATGCCCCTGTTTGAGAACAACTTCAAGAAGAACAACGCCGCTCTGGAGGCCAATGACGGCACCGCGGTGGAGAACTCCCTGAAGATGGACTACGCGTTCCTGCCCGTGCCCACCATGATGGGTTGCCAGGAGTCCTGCTACGGCACCGTGGACGGCCTGATCGCCATGCGCAACAAGGGTACCACCGACGAGCATCTGAAGAACGTTCTGCTGTTCATGGACTACATCTGCTCCGGCGACCGGATCGCTGCCTGCATGAACGAGCTGTATCTGGATCCCGTCTGCCAGACCGGCCGTGACGCCCTGGTCCTGGAGGAAGGCCGTGACGAGGCGAACCTGGCCACCGCGGCCCGCTGCATCGCCATGGTGCAGGCGCCTCCCGCCGGTGTCACCGCTGAGATGACCGCCACCGCCAAGAAGCTGATGGACGAGCAGATCGTTCCCAAGTTCCAGCTGCTGCTGGCCGGCGAAACCACCGCCCAGGAGGTCTATGACCACATCTGTGAGGCTGCCTACGCTGCCTTCGGCCAGGAGAACTGCGTCTCCGGCAAAATCGGCTGATTTTCTTTGATGCCCACCCCACCTTGGTGGGGTGGGTAATTTTATCATGGGAGGTAGGGAGATGAACGGCACAAAAGTCAGACGGCTGAAAGCGCACCGTAAATTCCGGTTTACCAACGAAGATTTGTGGGGCTATATTTTCATCGCCGCTGCCATGATCATCTTCTGCGTGTTCACCCTTTATCCGGTGATCAACGCGGTTTATACCAGCTTTTTCGAGTACAAACCCTTCGGTTCCAAATTCATCGGTCTGGATAACTATGTCGAGACACTGAAATACTCCAAGTTCAACCTGTTCTATAAGGCTACCAAGAATACCCTGATCTACACGGCGGTGGTGGTCCCGCTGACGCTGCTGATCTCTTTCAGCGTGGCGGTTATGATCATCCCCTTCCAGAAGAAGATTCAGTCCGTGTTCAAGGCCATGTATTACCTGCCGGGCGTTGCCTCCGGCGTGGCTCTGTCCGTGGTGTGGCTGTGGCTGTACGATTCTTCTCCCGACGGCCTGGTCAACCGGCTGCTGGGTGTTTTCGGCATTCCCGCCCAGAACTGGCTGTCCTCCACCAAAACCTCAATGCTCGCTCTGATGATCATGGCGCTGCTTTCCAGCCATGGTACGCAGATCATCACCTATATTGCCGCCCTGCTGGGAATCGACAACAGCTACTTTGAAGCCGCGGAGCTGGATGGCGCCACCTTCTTCCAGAAGGTCCGCTTCATTGTCTGGCCCCTGGTCAAGCCCACGACCCTCTTCCTGCTGGTCACCGGCGTGATCGGTTCTTTCCAGGTCTTCATGAACGCGTACATGATGACCGGCGGCGGCCCCGACAACTCCACCACCATGATCGGCCTGCTGATCTATAACAACGCCTTTGAGTACGGCAAGTATGGCCTTGCCTGTGCCCAGGCCATCCTGCTGGCCATCGCCATTGCTATCATGTCCCTGTTCCAGTTCCGGCTGATGGGCGTGGACGTTGAGTATTAAGGAGGGATCCCGATGGCTACAACAGGTCTTTACTCCCAGCACCTGCACAACAAGAAGGTGCTTTACCTTCGCAACACCATTATCACCATCGTTCTGGTGGTTCTGGCCGCTGCCACACTGTTTCCCATTGTTTACATGATCATGTCCGGCTTCGGTCCCAACGTGGCCACTGCCGGCAACATGCGCTCCATCTTCCCCAGCCGGTGGACACTGGAGTCCTTCAAGGCATTCTTCCAGTTCAGCGACTATTCCCTGCGGTGGATCTGGAACTCTCTGGTGGTGGCCGCCGGCACCGTGTTGGGCAACGTGATCTTTGCCTCCATGGCCGGCTACGCCTTTGCCAAGATCCACTTCAAGGGCAGCTCCTGGCTGTTCGCGCTGATTCTGGTGGCCATGATGATCCCCTATCAGGTCACTCAGGTGCCTCTGTACATCCTGATGGTCCAGAAATTCTCCATGACCAATACCTATTTCGCCATGATCCTGCCCAGCCTCTGCACGGCTTACAATATCTTCCTGTGCAAGCAGTTCTTCACCGGGCTTCCCACGCCCTTGATTGAAAGCGCCAAGCTTGAGGGCTGCAACCAGATGCAGATCTTTACCCTGATCATTCTGCCCCTGGCCAAGACGGTTCTGGCGGTTATGGCCATCAATACCTTCATGTCCAGCTGGAACAACTTCTTCTGGCCCTTCCTGGTCACCAACGACCCGGCCATGTACACCATTCAGGTGGGCCTCAAGCAGTTCAAATTCGCCAATGAAACCCTCTTCGCGCCCATGATGGCCGGTGCGACCATATCCGCCCTGCCTATGTTTATCCTGTTCTTTGCGCTTCAAAAATACTTCATGGAAGGCGTTACCATCGGCGCCGTCAAGGGCTGATCCATTTTCCTGCGGCCCCCTCCTTCGCGGTGAGGGGCCGCAGATTTTCTGCGAGGTGAACGGAAAAAGTGATTCGAAACTATACCGCCTCCGACGGCGCTTCGCTGCTGCGGCTGTGGAACACCCTGGGAGTGAAGGCGGGATACGCGCCGTTGGAGCAGACCCAATTCCGGCGGCTTCTGCTGGAGCATCCGGATTTTTCCCCGGAATATACCTTCGTTCTGGAGGAAGAGGGACAGGTGCTGGGCTTTGTCAACGGCTGCACCGGCGACCACATCCCCCGGGGAGACCTGCGGGGGTATGTCAGCTGCCTACTCCTTCAGAACCAGACGGAGGAAAACACGGCGCTTCTGCTGGGAGCCCTGGAGGACGCCTTCCGCCGGGCAGGCAGAACCCAGAGCGCCGTGACCTTTTTCAATCCCATCCGCCTGCCCTGGATCATCCCCGGCACCCCCGGGCACCAGCACAACAACGCTCCCGGAGTCGCGGTGGACCTGCCGCTGCATGACGCCATGCAGAAGCTGGGCTACCGGGAATTTGCCCGGGAGTGCGCCATGTATCTGGACCTTTCGGACTATTCCACCCCGGACTGGGTGGAGCGGAAGGCCGCCCGGATGGCTGAGGAAGGGTATACCGTCGCCCGCTACGATTCCCGGAAGCACCGGGGACTGGAGGAAATGGTGGTCGCCCTGGAAAATCCCATGTGGTCCGCGGAAATTCCCGCCGCCGGTAAGGCGGGGATGGATCTGCTGGTGGGCCTCCGGGGCGATACCTGCGCCGGCTTCACCGGGCCGGTCTACCCCGAGGAGACGGGACGGGGGTATTTTGCCGGAATCGGCGTGGCGCCCCAATATGAGCGCCATGGCCTGGGAACGCTGCTGTTCTACCGCCTGCTGCAGCGGGAGAAGGAAGCGGGAGCGAAATACATGTCATTGTTTACCGGGCAGACCAACCACGCGAAACAGATTTACCTTGGCGCGGGCTTCCGCATTGTGCGGACATTCGGCGTCATGCTGAAGGAGCTTTGAGTATGGAACACAAACCGCATACCGTTCTGGCCATCGGCGCCCATATCGGCGACGCGGAGCTGACGGCGGGAGCCCTGCTGGCCACCTGCGCCGTCCAGGGAGGAAAAGCCGTGACCCTGGCCCTGACCGCCGGGGAGAAGGGCGCCCCCGCCGGGGCGGATATTGCCGAATACCGTCGCAGCAAGATCGCGGAAGCGGAGGCCTTCGCCGCGGACCTGGGAGGGGAGGCCATTGTGCTGGACTACCAGGACGGCCTTCTGCCGGATAACGATGAGGTGCGCTTCGCGGTCTGCGACGTGATCCGCAGGGTCAGGCCGGATATCATCGTGACCCACCACGGGCAGAGTATGCACAAGGATCACGCCGTCTGTCACAAAATTGTGGTGGACGCCTGGTTCTATGCCGCCATCGAGGGCTTTCAGCGGCAGCTTCCCCGGCATTTTGCCCGGCACCTGTATTTCGCCGAAAACTGGGAGGATGCCCCGGGATTTGAGCCTTACGTCTATCTGGACGTGACGGAGGGCTATCCCCTGTGGGAGAAGGCCATTGACCACCACTGGTTCGCGGTCCATTCCACCAGCTTTCCCTATAAGGAATACTATGCCCACCTGAAACGCATCCGGGGCATCCAGGGCCGGAAGGGCTACTGCGAATGCTTTATGATCCCCCCGGAGCAGCACCGGCTGGTACAGACATTGGAGGATATTTGATATGGTAGAACTGAAAAAGATCGCCACGGAACAGCGCAACCCCAACACCACCCACATCGACACCCTTTCCACCGTGGACATGGTCAGACTCATCAATCAGGAGGATAAAAAGGTGGCGGAGGCAGTGGGTCTGGTCACCGACCGGATCGCTCAGGCTGTGGATGTCATCGCGGACCGCCTGGGAAAGGGCGGGCGTCTGATCTACTGCGGCGCGGGAACCTCGGGAAGACTGGGGATCCTGGACGCGGTGGAGTGTCCGCCCACCTATTCCACGGACCCGGAAATGGTCCAGGCCCTGATGGCCGGAGGGTATGGCGCCATCTTCAAGGCGGTGGAGGGCGCCGAGGACAGCAAAGAGCTGGGTGTGGAGGATATGAAGAAAATCGCCTTCAGTGAGAAGGACGTGCTGGTGGGCATCGCCGCCAGCGGCCGGACGCCCTATGTCATGGGCTGCATGGCCTATGCCAAGGAGCTGGGGGCTCCCACCGTGGCCGTGACCTGCTGTCCCGGATCGGAGCTGGACGCCTTTGCCGATATCGGCATCGCTCCCGCCCCCGGACCGGAGGTCATCACCGGCTCCACCCGCATGAAATCCGGCACCGCCCAGAAGATGGTGCTGAACATGCTCTCCACCGGCGCCATGATCAAGCTGGGCAAGGTCTACGGCAACCTGATGGTGGACGTAAAGCCATCCAACGAAAAACTGATCCGCCGGTGCGTCACCATTGTCTGCAGCGCCGCGGAGTGCGATGAGAAAACCGCCGTGGAGGCACTGGAGGCCTGCGGTTACCGCCCCAAGGTGGCCATCGTGATGATCCTGCGGTCCGTCGGCCGGGAGGAAGCCCTGGCTCTGCTGGATAAGGCGGAAGGCCGGATCGCGAAGGTGCTGGAGGGTTAAACACCGCAGCCGCCGGCCCGGGCGGAGCGGTTTCGCTTTCGGACCCTCCATTGGCGCTGCATCCCGCCGCAAATGGACGTTCGGGGCGTATCTCGTTGTTGCTTCCGGAAATGATCGTTTCGCTGTGCAGTGGGCAATACCTTCCCCCGGGGGGAAGGTGCCCCAGCGCGCACGCTGGGGCGGATGAGGAATGGCGACATCTTACCATTCGCAATGCAGTCAAATCAAACCGTACAGCCTTTCCAAATGTACCTTTTTCATGAACTGCAAACAAATTCGGAACATATCGCCGTTCCTCATCAGTCATGAAAATCCGTTCCGAAGAGCGGATTTTCATGCCAGCTTCCCCCCGGGGGAAGCCATGGGCGCTGACCACGCCGTGGCTGGCGCCGGTGGCGGAGGGGGCGTTGTTGCAGATACCGAAAAGGGCCTCGTTGGCCAGAATGGCAAAGGCCACGGCTTCTTTGGCATCGCTGTCCAGTCCCAGATCCTCCTGGGTCTGTACACGGCACTCCGGCAGTGCCTCCCGGAGGAACCGCAGCAGGGTGGGATTGCGGCTTCCGCCGCCGCCCACCACCAGCCGGCTGGGCATCCGGGGGCAGAACCGCCGCAGACTCAGAGCGATGGATTCCGCCGTAAACCGGGTGGCGGTGGTCAGAAGGTCCAGGAGGGAATGGTCACCGAAGGACAGAAGGGTCTGGACATATTCCGCTCCGTAATATTCCCGCCCGGTGGTTTTGGGCGGCTTTTTGGCAAGATAGGGATCCTTCAGCATCCATTCCAGCAGCTCCGGGATCACCCGGCCCGCTGCCGCCAGACGGCCGCCGTCGTCGTAGGACAGCCTGCCCTCCGTGAGTCTGGCGGTCAGAGCGTCCATGACCATGTTGCCCGGGCCGGTGTCAAAGGCAGTGACATCCTCCAGCGCGCATCCGGCGGGCAGGAAGGTCACGTTGCCGATGCCGCCGATGTTCTGCAGGGCTACATCCTCGGTCCGGCTGCGGTACAGCAGAAACTCGGTGTAAGGCACCAGAGGGGCGCCCAGCCCTCCTGCCGCCATGTCCCGGACGCGGAAATCGCTGACCACCGGACAGCCGAATTCCTCGGCAAGGTAGGACGGATCGCCGATCTGCAGAGTGCCCCGGAGGGTGCTGCCCAGATAGGGCGTGTCCTCGGGAATGTGGTATACGGTCTGGCCGTGGGTGCCGATGAGGTCCACCCGTTCCACACCGGCCCGCTTCAGCAGCTCCCGGACCGCCTGGGCATAGAGCTTGCCCAGATGGGTGCCCATAAGGCACAGCTCCCGGCTGCCGCCGGTCTCACCGCCGCAGATCTCCAGGATCCGCTGACGGGTGGCGGCGTCAAAGGGCTGAAAATAGAAGGCCAGCTGCTCCACCCGGGTGTCCAGCCCCGCACCGGTGATCCGGGTCAGGACGGCGTCGATACCGTCGGCGGAGGTGCCGCTCATGAGTCCCACCACCAGCCGGGAGGGCTGGTTCCAAAGTTTTGAAAAGATATGTGTCATGGGATGATTCCCCCCTTTTCTTTTCAGTTTATCCGGCGCAAAACAGTTTGTCAAGGAGGTAATCACAATGGTTTTCTTCGGCGTGGACCGGGCGGCGGAATTTGCGGCCCTTTTCAGAGGCCGGGTGGCCTTGCTGACCGGCCCCTCCGGCCGCACCACGGACAACCGTTCCACCGTGGAGGTGCTGCAGCGCTGCTGTGATCTGCGGCTGCTGCTGGCTCCGGAGCATGGCATCCGGGGAGACAAGGCCGCGGGAGCGCTGTTCGAGGATGAGATCGACGGGGAAAGCGGCCTGCCGGTGCGCAGTCTGTATACCAAAGCGTCCAAACGGCTGTCCCGGGAGACACTGGACAAATTTGACACCCTGGTTTATGACATTGCCGACGTGGGCTGCCGGTATTATACCTTTCTCTCCTCCCTGCGTTACTGCATAGAGGACTGCGCCGCCGCCGGAAAGCGGCTGGTGGTGCTGGACCGGCCCAATCCCCTGGGAGACCGGGTGGAGGGCGGCATCCTGCGGGAGGAAGCGGCCAGCTTCGTGGGGTGCTATCCGATCCCGGTGTGCTACGGCCTGACCTGCGGAGAACTGGCGCAAATGATGAACGGGGAGCTGCAGGCGGGGTGTGACCTGCATGTGGTACCCTGCGGCGGGCTGACCCGGGAGATGACCTTCCGGGACTGGGGACATTACTGGGTCATGCCCAGTCTTGGGATCCCCCGCTTCGAAACGGCGCTGCTGTATCCCGGCACCTGCCTCATCGAGGGCACCAACTGCTCCGAGGGCCGGGGCACCGCCGATCCCTTTGCCATTGTCGGCGCGCCCTACATCCGGGCGGAGGAACTCAGCGGAGCCTTCAACGCCTTGGGCTGCCCGGGGGTGACGGCCACTCCGGTGTACTTTACACCCACGGCCTCCAAGCACCAGGGAGTCCTCTGCGGCGGGATCCATCTGCACATCACCTCGGAAAAGGCCCTGGAGTCGGTAAAGCTGGGGGCCCGGCTGCTGGACCTGCTGCGAAGGCTCTATCCGGCGGACTTCGCTTTCCTGCCGCCGGTCCGGCAGGACGGAAAGATCTTCCTGTCCCTGCTGGCGGGCCACCGGGATTTTGAAGATCCCGCCTGGGATCCGGAGGCGCTTCTGAACCGCTATGACCGGGAAAGCCGGGAATTCCGGCTCCGGAAGGCGCCCTATGAAATTTACAAAAAGGAGCTGTAATGCAATGACCATTCAACAGATGCTGGGCCAGAAGCTGGTATTCGGTTTCCACGGAACGGAGCTGTCTGAGGAATTCATTTCCCTGGTGAAGGAGTATAAGATCGGCAATGTGATCCTCTTTCTGCGCAATGTCCAAAGCGCGGACCAGCTGCGCAGGCTCTGTGCCCAGATCCAGGAGCTGATCCAGGCGGAAACCGGATATCCTGCCCTGATCATCATCGACCAGGAGGGGGGAATGGTGACCCGGCTGCCCCAGGACGCGGTGAACGTACCCTGCGCCATGGCGCTGGCGGCCACCGGCGATCCGGAAAACGCCCGCAGAGCCTCCGAAATCACCATCCGGCAGCTCCGGGGCCTGGGCGCCAACTTCAATATGGCGCCGGTGCTGGATGTGAACAACAACCCCCAAAATCCCGTGATCGGCATCCGCAGCTTCGGCGATGATCCGCAGCTGGTGGCTGCCTTCGGCAGGGCGGCGCTGGAGCCCTACGCCGGAAGCGGGATCCTCTGCTGCGGCAAGCATTTCCCGGGCCACGGGGATACCGCCGTGGACAGCCATCTGGGGATTCCCCGGGTTGACAAGACGGAGGAGGAGTTGGAAAAGCTGGAGCTGATCCCCTTCCGCCGGGCTGCTGAGGCCGGGATTCCCGCCATCATGATCAGCCATGTGCTGTTCCCTAAGATTGAGAAAGAAGAGATCCCCTGCACCATGTCCCGCCGGATCGTCACCGGCCTTCTGAAGGAAAAAATGGGATATCAGGGCCTGATCTTGACGGACTGCATGGAAATGGGCGCCATCCGGGACTACTATGGAACCCCCCAGGGAACCGTGGCCGCCATTCGGGCGGGAGTGGATCTGGCAGAAATTTCCAGCACCATCGGATTGGAGCGGGGGGCTGCCCAGGCGGTGGCCGAAGCGGCTGCCCGGGGCGAATTTGATATGGAGGAGATCCGGGCCTCCGTGGAAAAGATCCTGCAATTCAAGAAAAAGGTCTGCTACGAGATCGACCCCTCCCTGTGCAACCGGGAGGAGGACCGTCAGGCGGCGAGGCAGATGAGCCGCCAGGCCGTCACCTGCTGCAGCGGAACACCGATTCCGGCTGACGAGAGGACCTTCTTCTGCGGCTGCGCGGACTACCGTGCCTCCGGCGCGGGAAATGAGGACGGCAGCGCCGGCCCCTTCTCGGAGTACATGGCCAAGGCCTTCGGCGCGGTTGGGGTCGTGACCTCCAAGGACCCGGATCCGGAGGAGATCCGCCGGACGGCCCTGCAGGCGGCCCAGTACGACAGCATTGTCCTGTCCACCTGCAACGGCCACCTGTTCCGGGGACAGATCGCCCTGGCCCGGGCGCTGGCGGAAACCGGCAGGCCTCTGACTGTGGTGGCGCTGCGCAATCCCTACGACATTCCGCTGCTGCCGGACTGCCAGTGTGCCATCGCGGCCTATGACTACACCACACCCAGCTTTATGGCTCTTGAGGAAATCTTCCGGGGCGGCGCCATGACGGGAAAGCTTCCCGTGAAGCTGTGAGGACGGACTATGTTTTTACTTGGAATTGACGGCGGCGGCACCCATACCAGGGCGGAGCTGCGAGGAGAGGACAACCGTCTGCTGAAGCGGATGGAGTTCGGCCCCTTTAATCTGAATGCCATCGGGGAGGATGCCTTCCGCAGGCTCCTTCGGGAGGTTTTTGCCGCCTGCGGCGATATGAGAGAATGCGCGGGGGCCTGCTTCGGCGTGGCGGGGATCTCCAATCCCGCGGTGGGCCGGATCCTGGCCCAGGAGCTTCAGAGCGCCGGCTTTGCCGGGGAATGGAAGCTCTGCGGGGATCAGGAGATCGCGCTGCGGGGGGCCATGGACACACCCGGCGTGGTGGTCATCGCCGGAACCGGCTCCATCTGCTTCGGCAGGAACGGAGCCGGACAGACGGCCCGAAGCGGCGGCTACGGCCACCTGATTGACGACGGCGGCAGCGGCTATGCCCTGGGCAGGGATGTGCTCAGCGCCGCGGTCCGGGCCGCGGACGGCCGGGGGCAGGGAAGGGCGCTGCTGGAAGCGGTCTATGCCGGACTGGGAGGCACCACGCCTGCGGACATCGTGTCCTTTGTCTACAGCCCGGATACCGATAAGGCTGCCGTGGCGAAGTTTTCCGGCATCGCGCTGGAGCTGGCCGCCGCCGGAGAGGAAACGGCCCGGGAGATCCTTGCCCGGGAGGGGGAGGAGCTGTGCGCCCTGGTGGAGGCGGTGCAGCGGAAGCTGGACCTGCCGGGCTGCCCCATCGCGATGCTGGGCGGCCTGCTGAGTGGGGACAATCCTTACCGCCGTCTGGCGGCGGAAAAGCTGTCCCGGCTGGGACAGCCTGTTGCTCCGGCCCATGACGCCCTCTGGGGCGCTGCCCAGATGGCCTGGGAGCTGCGGCGGGAGTCATAAAAAAGTAGCATACTACATTTTTTGTACATAGACCTTGAAATGGGATTCCGGAATATGGTATACTCTTTCATATACCATATTCCGGAATTGCTGCTCCGGGGGGCCGTTCCTTTCCCCGGCCATGATGAGGTCCATGCGGCAATTCGGCTGAACGGCCGCGCCGCCGGAGGAGGTCCCGATAATGAAAAGTGTCCGCTTTTCGCTGCGGGGTTGTACCAGAAGATCAATACAGAAGGGAAAACAGCTGCTATGAACCAGAAAAAAGCCCAAAACCAGAACCAGCGAAGACAAATGATGCTGGAGGACCCCATCTCCCGGGTGATCCCCAAAATGGCGATCCCCACCATCGTCGCATTCCTGATCAACTCCATCTACTCCCTGGCGGACACCTATTTTGTCAGCTCCCTGGGTACCCAGGCCACGGCTGCCGTCAGTGTCAACGCCTCCCTGGACCAGCTGATCATGATGGCCGGTTCCATGCTGGCGGTGGGCGCCAACAGCTACATCGCCCGGCTGCTGGGCAAGGGGGATGACCGGGAGGCCAGCCGGGTACTGTCCACCGCCTTCTTCCTGGCCATGGGGCTGGGAACGACTCTGATGATTCTGGGCAGCGTGTTCATGACGCCCATGGTCCGGCTGCTGGGGGCCACCCCCACCTGCGAGCGGTATTCCATCGACTACGCCACCTATGTGCTGTACGCCGCTCCCTTTATGGCCGCCAACTTCGTCATGAACCAGTGCCTGCGAAGTGAGGGCAGCGCCACGCTGTCCATGGTGGGCATGGGCTTCGGCGGCATTCTGAACTGCGTCCTGGACCCCATATTCATCTTCGGACTGAACATGGGTGTGGCGGGGGCATCCCTGGCCACAGCCATCTCCAAATGGGTCAGCTTCGCCATCCTCATCTTCCCCTACCTGACCCGGCGGAGCCTGCTGCACCTGTCCATCCGGAATTTCTGCTTCTCCAAGGGGATCATTTCCGAGATCGTCAGCGTGGGATCCTCCTCCATGTTCCGCTCCGGACTGTCGGTGGTGGCAGGGATCCTGCTCAACAGTCTGGCGGGAAATATCTCCGATTCGGTGCTGGCCGCCATCGGCGTCTGCACCAAGGTCATGATGTTCCCCTTCAGCATCATTCTTGGATTCGGAAGCGGTTTCCAGCCCGTGGCGGGCTTCAACTGGGGTGCCAAGCGCTATGACCGGGTGCGGGAGAGCTACCGGTTCAGTGCCAGAGTGGCGCTGATCGGTTCCACGGCCATGGCGGTGCTGATCGCCCTGCTTGCCGATACCTTCATTGTCATCTTCGCGGGCAGTGACCATGAAATGCGCCGGATCGGCGTGATCTGCATGGTCTCCCAGTGCATCGCCCTGCCCATCCACGCCTGGGTGGCGGTGGTGAATATGTTCTGCGCCGGCCTTGGCAACGCCAAGGGAGCCCTGGCACTGTCCACAGCACGGCAGGGTACCTGCTTCATTCCCATCCTGTATCCCATGGCCTGGCTCCTTGGCAGCTATGGCGTGGCAACGGTGCAGGCGGTGGCGGATGTGCTGTCTCTGGCGCTGGCCATCCCGATCATCATCGGCATGAAGAAAAAGATCGACGCGGCCCAGCGCAGCCTGGAAGCCCAGCCGGTGGGTTAATTTAAGGAGATTCGGATTATGATTGTCAAACAGGATTTTCTGTATTCCCCCAAGGGCGCCAACCGCCCGCTGCATATCTATCTGCCGGAGGCTTGCCTTCACAGGGAGGAACGCTTCCCGGTCATGTATTTCTTTGACGGACACAACCTCTTTTCCGATGAGGATGCCACCTACGGCAAGTCCTGGGGACTGAAGACCTTCCTGGAGGGCTGGGGCAAGGAAATGATCGTGGTGGGTATAGAGTGCGGCCACGACGGAAACGAACGGCTCAGCGAATACCTGCCCTATCCCGCCGATCCGGGAAGCTGGTTTGCCGAATACGAACCCATGGGCGAGACCACCATGGACTGGATCGTAAAGGAGGTCAAGCCCTTTATCGACCGGAACTACCCCACCATTCCCTTCCGGGAGTGTACCGGCATTGCCGGATCCAGCATGGGCGGATTGATGTCTCTGTACGCCGCGGTGCGCTATAACCGGTGGTTTTCCAAAGCGGGCTGCCTGTCCAGTGCCGTTGGCTGCTGCATGGGGCCGCTGATGCAGGACCTGGAGGCGTGCGCGTTCAGCCCCGATACCCGGATCTATCTGTCCTGGGGCAGCCGGGAGGCCGGTGTCAAGGACCCGGACCGGGAGGACCGGGGCAGCAGAACCTACCACTGCAACAAGCGGATCGCGCTCTGCGCCGAAGGCCGCGGTGCGGCGGTGAAGCTGCGCTGCCAGGTGGGCGGCGGACACTGCGAGGCGGACTGGGAGAAGCTGGTGCCGGAATTCATGAACTTCCTCTGGATGGCGTGATCCGAGGTGCCGGGCTCCCTGCCGGTTCATACGAAAAAATCGGAAACCGGCGTGCCGCGGCACGCCGGTTTTTCTATGCTTCAGGGCAGATTCCGGTGGATGACATCCAGCAGCTCCCGGCCGGGGTCATGGCCATGCTCCCAGTACATGATCCCCTTCAGGCCCTTTTCCTTTACGAATTCGCACTTGCGCCGGATGGCCTCCGGGGACTCGTAGCTGACAAAGGTGCTGCCGTTCCACAGCCAGGCAGCCTCCGCCTCAGGGTCCCAAAGGGACTGAAAGCCGTTTCCGCGGAGATAGTCCCGGGTGATCTCCCCGTAGGCGGGTCCGGGAAGCCCCGGGCCGGCGGGCTGCAGCAGGCCGTTGTTCTTCTGACCTTCCACCTGGAAATGTCGTCCGTAAAAGGCCGCGCCCACCACCAGCTTTTCCCGGGGGACCCCTGCGTTCCGGTAAAGCTCCACCACGGCGCGGGTATTGCGGCGGGAGGTATCTCCCCGGGAAGGCCCCAGAGCGGCATGGTGTCCGGCCAGGCCGGGGCAGAGCATGTCATAGGTCATGAGCTGAACGTAGTCCACGATTTGCGCCACGGTATCCATTTGGGTATCCCGGACGCAGCTTTCATCGGCGCCGACGGCAACGGACAAAATCCGTTCCCGGCCCAGGGCCTCCCGCAGACATTGCAGCAGCAGGGAGAAATTCTCCCGGTCCCCGGGATCGGAGGCGATGCCCGCGGCGCTGCTGCAGGGATATTCCCAGTCGATGTCGATCCCGTCCAGCCGGTAGTTTTCCACCGCGGCGAGACAGGAGGCGGCGAAGTCCCGGCGGCCCCGGTCTGTCCGGGCCATTTCCGAGAAGCCGCCCGCGCCCCAGCCGCCTACGCTGAGTACCAGCTTCACCTCCGGATTCCACTCCCGGAAAGCTTCCGTCAGCGGCAGGTTGGTGAGCATACCGAGGTCCAGCACGCCGTTTCGGATCAGCCCAAAGGCCAGATTCACATGGGTCAGGCGGCGGATGTCCGCCGCTGTGACGGAAGGCAGGGATCCATTCATCATATAGCCCAGACGAAGGTATTTCACAGCGTTTTCCCCTTTCTTTTTTTCATGAAATGCTTATCCACCTGGCTCAGCAGAATTGTAAAGGATCGTTTATCTTCGTAGGGCGGGGTCATGACCCCGCCGACGCACCTATGGTTTCAGGCATTTGCGTCTATTCTGCCAGACTGCGTTTCCAACCTGTTCTAAACGATCATTTACCTGCGTTAACCCGATAAGTATTTTCATTATATCCCGGCCCGGCGGGAAAGTCAAAGTCTGCGCTTGGGATGGGATGGCAAGGAAAGACAAGAAGATGCATTTTTAGACCTATCCAAAGGAGCGGTTCGTGTGCTATACTCAAAATGATATAAAATGACCAAAAGCTGGGGAGGCTTTTCTATGCGCTATGGATATTTTGACAACCGGCACCGGGAGTATGTCATCGACCGGGTGGATGTGCCCGTATCCTGGACCAACTACATCGGTCTGAAGGATATGTACGGCGTGTTCAACCACACGGCGGGCGGATACCTGCTGTACAAGTCCCCTGAGTACCACCGGATCACCCGGTTCCGGCCCAACGGGGTCCCCATGGACGGTCCCGGCCACTATGTCTACCTGCGGGATCAGGATTCCGGCGACTACTGGAGCGTTTCCTGGCAGCCGGTGGGCAAGCCCAGGGAGCATTTCTCCTGCCGCCATGGGCTGAGCTACATCCGCTATCACAGCGACTATTCCGGCATCGACGCGGAGCAGAAGCTGTTTGTGGCCATGGACGACCCGGTGGAGATCTGGGACGTGAGGCTGCGTAACGACTCCGGCCGGGTACGGAACCTGGCGGTGTTCTCCTATCTGGAATTCAGCTTCCACCAGATCGCCATGGACAACCAGAATTTCCAGATGAGCCTGTACGCCTCCGGCAGCCGCTGCGTGGACGGGGTGATCGAGAACGACCTGTATTATGAGGAAAAGGGCTACCAGTTCTTCACCTCCGACTTTACCCCCGACGGCTTTGACTGCCTGCGGGATACCTTCCTGGGCAGCTACCGCACCGAGCGGAATCCTGTTGTGGTGGAGACCGGGGAGTGCCGGGGGTCCTTCCAGAAGGGAGGCAACCACTGCGGCTGCCTGAAAAAGCTGCTGACCCTTCAGCCCGGCCAGGAGGCCCGGCTGCTGTTCCTGCTGGGGGAGGGGGGTGTGGAAGCCGGAAAGGCCATGCGGGAAAAGTACACCCAGGCCCGGGTGGACGAGGATTTCCTCCGGCTCCGGGAGTTCTGGGACAGTAAGCTCAGCTGCCTGCAGGTCAGTACCCCCAACGAGGGTATGAATACCGAGCTGAACATCTGGAACCTGTATCAGAGCGAGATCAACGTGATGTTCTCCCGGTTCACCTCCTTTATCGAGGTGGGGGGCAGAACGGGCCTGGGTTACCGGGACACCGCCCAGGACGCCATGATGGTGCCCCATTCCAATCCGGAGAAATGCCGGAGCCGCCTTGTGGAGCTGCTGAAGGCACTGACCCGGGAGGGCTACGGGCTGCACCTGTTTGAACCCAGGTGGTTCGAGCCGGAGCAGGCGGAGCAGTCCTTCCGGTCACCCACCGTGGTGCCCACACCGGACAAGAGCCAGATCGTCCATGGGCTGAAGGACGCCTGCGCCGACGATGCCCTGTGGCTGGTCAGCTCCGTGGTGCAGTATATCCGGGAAACCGGGGAGCTGGAGTTCGCGGACCGGATGGTCACCTATGCCGACGGCGGCGAGGAGACGGTTTATGAGCATCTGAAGCGGATCCTGGAGTTCTCCGCCCGGCAGGTGGGGGCCAACGGGATCTGCAAGGGCCTCCGGGCCGACTGGAACGACTGCCTGAATCTGGGAGGCGGCGAAAGCGCCATGGTCAGCTTCCTGCACCACTGGGCGCTGCTGAATTTTGCCGCTCTGGCCAGACGCCTGGGCAGGGACGGGGATGCCGGCCATTACGAGGCCATGGCGGCCCACGTGAAGGAGGTCTGCCAAAAGGTCCTCTGGGACGGGAAATGGTTCATCCGGGGCATCACCGCCGACAACCGCAGGATCGGCACCCAGGCGGACACCCAGGGCCGGGTACATATGGAGAGCAATACCTGGGCGGTGCTGTCCGGGGTGGCGGACCGGGAGCAGGGGCTGCTGGCCATGGACAGCGTGGACGAATACCTGTACACCCCCTACGGCCTGATGCTGAACGCGCCCTGCTTCACCCGGCCGGATGACGGCATCGGCTTTGTGACCCGGGTCTATCCGGGCCTGAAGGAAAACGGCGCCATCTTCAGCCACCCCAACCCCTGGGCCTGGTGTGCGGAGGCGATTCTGGGCCGGGGCAGCCGGGCCATGAAGTTCTACAATGCCCTTTGTCCCGCCCTGCAGAACGACATGATTGAGGTCCGCCAGGCGGAGCCCTATTCCTACTGCCAGTTCGTGGTGGGCCGGGATCATACGGCCTTTGGCCGGGCCAGACACCCCTTTATGACGGGCTCCTCCGGCTGGGCCTATTACGCGGCCACGGAGTATCTGCTGGGGGTCCGGCCGGACTTTGACAGCCTGACGGTGGATCCCTGCGTCCCGGCGGACTGGAAGGAATTCTCCGTCCGGCGCAGGTGGCGGGGAGCGGAGTACCAGATTCATGTGTCCAACCCCGCCGGGGTGGAAAAGGGCGTCGCCGCCATGACCCTGGATGGGAAGCCGGTTAAGAAGCTGCCGGTAATGCCCGCCGGAACCGTGGCGCAGGTGGAAGTTGTGATGGGATAACCCGGAAAATGCCTGTGGAGAAAGAGGAGGACTGTATGATTCATTTCGGAACCGGCGGATGGCGTGCCATCATCGCCGACGGATTCACCAAGGAAAACATCCGCCTGGTGGTGGCGGGGCTGTGCAGACTGATGCTGCTGGAGGGACATGCCGGCAAGGAGATCTGCGTGGGCTATGACCGGCGCTTTCTGTCCAAGGAATCCGCCCACTGGGCATCGGAGGTGCTGGCGGGGTATGGGTTCCGGGTCTTTGTGGTGGCCAGATCCTCGCCTACGCCGCTGATCATGTTCACTGTCAAGCAGATGAAGACCCCCTACGGCCTGGCCATTACCGCCAGCCACAATCCCGCCATCTACAACGGCATCAAGATCTTCACCGAAGGCGGACGGGACGCCGATCAGAGCGTCACCCGGAAGATCGAGGAGCAGATCGCCCTGCTGCGGCCGGAGGAGGTGCGCAGCGTGGACTATGACCAGGCCATGAAGGAGGGTTTGATCCGGGAGGGGTATCCCTTCAACGAGTATATCGACAGCATCCTTCAGGTGGTGGACGTGAAGCAGATCAAGCGGGCCCGGCTGCGAATCGCCATTGACCCCATGTACGGCGTCAGTCAGAGCAGCCTGCGGACCATCCTGCTGACCTGCCGCTGTGACGTGGACGTGATCCATGAGCAGCACGACACCCTGTTCGGCGGAAAAATGCCTGCCCCCAGCGCAGAGGGGCTGAAGATGCTGTCCAACTATGTGGTGGACAACCGCTGCAATCTTGGCATCGCCACCGACGGCGACGCGGACCGCCTGGGGGTCATTGATGAAAACGGCGTCTTCCTGCATCCCAATACGCTGCTGGTGCTGCTGTACTATTATCTGCTGAAATACCGGGGCTGGACGGGTCCCTGTGTCCGGAACAATTCCACCACCCATCTGCTGGACCGGGTGGCGGAGGATATGGGGCAGAAGTGCTATGAGGTGAACGTGGGCTTTAAGTATATTTCCGCGAAGATGGCCCAGACGGATGCCGTGATCGGCGGAGAGTCCTCCGGCGGTCTGGCTGTCCGGGGCCATATCGCGGGAAAGGACGGCATTTACGCCGCCACCCTGCTGGTGGAGATGCTGGCGGTGACGGGAAAGTCCGTCTCCCAGCTCTACCGGGAGATCACGGAAAAATACGGTGAGCTGTATTATGAGGAAGCCGCCTTTACCATGACCCCTGCCCGGAAGCAGGAGCTTCAGGAGGCGCTGTTTGTCCGGCAGGAGCTTCCGGATTTCGGCATTCCGGTCGTGAAGGTGAACCGGGGCGACGGCTGCAAGGTCTGGTTCGCCGACGGAAGCTGGGTGATCTGCCGCTTCTCCGGAACGGAGCCCCTGCTGCGCATGGCATCGGAAGGTCCGCAAAAGGGTCAGGCTAAGGAATACATCCGGATCTGGCGGGACGCTCTGGACCTGTAAAAGACGAGAAACCTTCGGGAAAGGATCGTTTAGCGTCCTCAAGGCCCCCTCTGACGAGGGTGGTGCTCCGCGCAGCGAATCAAAATATTCATGATTGCCGGTGGCAATCATACCTAAATGTATGCTGTCAGCGAAGCTTAAAGACGGAACATTTACTCTCCCTCAGTCGCTTCGCGACAGCTCCCTCATCAGAGGGAGCCTTGGGGGTGCATAGCAACCATCGGAGCGCTAAACGATCATTTCTCACAATGCATTTGCTGCTGCGAAAGGGCGTACATTTCATGATTCCTCCAAACTGCCATTCCGCTTTTTCGCGGGATGGCAGTTTTTGTGTCCGTGCCGCCGCCAGGGGGGAAGGGGGATTGAACATTTTTGCCAGTTTATTCGTTTGCAATTTGTCAGAACTGCCAATTTACGCAGTTTAAGCTTGCTCCGCTCTGTCAAAATCAACAACCAAAAACAAAAAAGGCCAACCCAGTCTCATGACTTTTGAAGCGGGGCGGACTAAAATATAGACAAGATCAAGCTCTGCAGGGAAGGAATGGTGCGGAATATGCGGCAACAACCGGCAGACACGCCGAAAGGAAGGCGTTTGGCATCCAACCGGATCGAAAAACATAAGAAGACTCTGGTCCTGCTGACCATGGTGGCGCCGGCAGCGATATGGCTGATCCTGCTGCGGTACCTGCCCATGGGCGGTATCATCCTGGCCTTCAAGGATTACAAGATCAACCCCAGAAACCCTTCCTTCATCAGCAACCTGATGAACAGCAAATGGGTTGGCTTTAAAAACTTCGAATTCCTCTTCAAGACCAACGGCGCGTGGATCATGATCCGCAATACCCTGGCCTACAACGTGGTTTTCATCATTCTGGGAGTCATCATTCCGGTGGCCTTCGCCGTCATGATGAACGAGCTGACCAGAAAATTCGTCAGGAAGAGCTACCAGACCATGATGTTCTTCCCGTATTTCCTGAGCTGGGTGGTGGTCAGCTACTTCCTCAACGCGTTTCTGGACGCCCAGTACGGCATGATCCCCGCCATGCAGGAGGCGGCGGGGAAGGAGGTCACCTCCTGGTACACCACTCCCGGCCCCTGGCCCTATCTATTGGTGTTTGCCAACCTCTGGAAAAATGTTGGCTATTCCACGGTGCTTTACCTGGCGGCCATCACCGGCATCGACGCCAGCCAGTATGAGGCCGCCGCCATCGACGGCGCTACCAAGTGGCAGCAGATGCGCTATGTGACGCTGCCCCATCTGCGGACCATGATCTGCATTCTGTTCATCATGAACGTGGGCAGAATATTCGCCTCCGATTTTGGCCTGTTCTACAACGTTCCCATGCAGAACGGCGCCCTGTTCTCCGTGACCCAGACCATAGACACCTATGTTTACCGGGCCTATATCGCCACAGGAGATCCGGGTCAGTCCTCTGCCGCCGGCCTGCTGCAGAATGTGCTGGGATTCGTGTGCATCATGACTGCCAACGGAATCGTCAAGAAGATCGATCCCGACAGCAGCATGTTCTAAGGGGGTGCGGAATATGAGCAGCAGAAAAAAAGACCTCCGCTTAAACTCCGTCAGCGCGGGCACGGAAGCCCTGTTCCATGTGATTTTGTGCCTGTTCTCTTTGGCCTGTATCATCCCCTTCGTATTTGTGGTGATCATCTCCTTCTCCTCGGAAGCATCCATTCGGGAGATCGGCTATTCCTTCCTTCCCAAAAGCTGGAGCGTGGAGGCCTACACCTACGCCTTCCGGAAGCTTCCCCAGATCTGGCGCTCTTATTTTAACTCCCTGTTCATTACGGTGGTGGGCACCGTGCTTTCCACCGCCATGTGCGCCATGTATTCCTACGCCCTGTTCCGTCCCGATTTCCGGTTCCGGGGATTCTTCAACTTCCTCAGCTTCTTCACCATGATCTTCGGCGGCGGCCTGGTTCCCACCTATATCGTGTGCAAACAGCTTCTGGGACTGAACGAGAACTACGCCGCCCTGATCGTCCCGCTGCTGGTCAGCCCCTTCAACATCATCGTCATGCGGACCTTCTTCAAGAGCAGCGTGCCCATGGACCTCATCGAAGCGGCCACCATTGACGGCAGCGGAGAATATTCCACCCTGTTCCGGATCGTGGTGCCCATCGCCAAGCCCGGCATCGCCACCATCGCCCTGCTGAATGCCCTGGCCTACTGGAACGACTGGTTCAACTCCCTTCTGTACATCAAGCAGAACAAGATCCTTCAGCCCCTGCAGGCTCTGCTGATGGAGCTGCAGAACAACGTGGATTATCTGAACCGCATGGCGGGCCATCTGGGGGCGGCGGCCATCAACGAGGCGGCAAAGCTGCCGACCCAATCCCTTCGCATGGTGCTGGTGGTGCTGATCGTGGTGCCCATCGCCTGTGCCTACCCCTTCTTCCAGCGCTATATCGTATCCGGCCTCGCCATCGGATCGGTAAAGGGCTGACAATCCCGGCTAATACAGCGAAACGCTGCTTAGTAAAAAACAATTGATAATATGGAGGATGAATCATGAAAAAGTTACTGGCACTGCTGCTGGCTCTGACGATGGTCATCGGTCTGGTGGCCTGCGGCTCCAGCACCCCTGCGGCGACCAAGCCCGCCGAAACCGCCGCTGCCGGCGGCGAGACCCCTGCTGCCGCTCCCGCCGAGAAGACCCTGGAGCCTGTCACGCTGAAGATCTGGTTCCATGGCAGCACCGTTACTCCCGACGCCTCCGAGAAGGTTCTGAAGGAAGTCAACGCTTATCTGAATGAGAAGCTCAATGTGACCCTGGAAGTGATCTGGGGCACCTGGGGCGACTTCGACACCGCCACGGTAACCGCGCTGACCGGCGGCGACGATGTGGACATGTACTTCACCTGCAACTGGTCCGCCAACGAATACAACAAGTACGCCCGGGACGGCTACTGGGTCAGGCTGGATGACCTGCTGCCCACCTGCGCCCCCGAGCTGCTGGACACCATTCCCCAGGGCATTTGGGACTGCGCCGTGACCGACGGCTATGACGGCAAGGGCATCTACGCCGTCCCCGGCCTGAAGGACACCGCCACCCAGAACTGCTGGGATGTCAACGGCACCCTGCTTGCCGAGCTGGGCTATGACGTGGACGCCGTCTGCGCCGCCGGCCTGGACTACTTCTCTCCCGAATTTGAGGAAATGCTGCAGAAGGCCAAGGATCTGAAGGGCAAGGATTTCTACCCCCTGCTGATCGAGGCCGCCGTTCTGGAAAGAATGGTCACCCATTCCTCCATCATCACCGGTGACATCGGCTCCGGCAACGTTCTGTCCTACTACTACGATGCCGAGCATCCCTCCAAGGACATCGGCAGCACCATCGTGAACAAGTTCGCCACCGACGAGTTTGCCAAGTTTGCCGCCAAGACCTATGAGTACGCCCAGAAGGGCTTCATCTCTCCCAGCTGCCAGTCCGTGGCCACCGCCAACGACTACCGCACCGCCACCCAGAGTACCGGCGCGTATCTGATCGGCACCCAGTCCTATGCCTACGGCTGTGAGATCGAGTACGCCGACGCCCGGAAGATCGACGTGCGCATGGTTCCCGAGACCGCGCCTTACATGGACTGCACCTCCGGCCAGGGCGCCATGGTGGCCATCTCCGCCACCTCCAAGAACCCTGAGCGGGCGCTGATGTTCCTGAATCTGCTGAACACCGATTCCAAGCTGATGACCATGCTGAACTACGGCGTTGAGGGCTACACCTACAATACCAATGCCGACGGCACCATCACCTTCACCGACGAGCGTTCCAATTACTCCCCCTGGAGAAACGGCATGGGCAACGTCCGGATCCTGCCTCCCACTGCCTCCGAGGGCCTGACCTACTGGAAGGACTTCGCCGCTTACTATGACGCGGCCGAGGCTCTGCCCATGGGCGGCTTCATCTTCGACTCCTCCGCTCTGGAGACCGAGAGCGCCGCGCTGGCCAATGTCTACGCCGAGTACGCCTTCAACCTGATGTCCGGCGCCGTGGATCCGGCGAAGGTCCTGCCGGAATTCCAGGCAAAGCTGGAGGAGGCCGGCATCAACGAGTTCGTGGCCGCCGCCCAGGAGCAGCTGGCTGCTTACCTTGGATAAGCTTCTTCGCGTTCCCCCCCGCGCCGAAAGGCGCGGGGGATTTTCATGGCAGGAGAGAAGAAAAGGTCTGCCGGTCGTCCGGTGTCAGGGGAATGAAAAAGAGAAAAGAGCCGGATGACAAAGCCCTCGTTCTATGATACAATGACTCCGTAAAGATTGCTCGGAAAGGGAATACGCGTATGAACGTGACCTATATCCACCACAGCTGTTTTCTGACTGAGACCGGGAGCTGCTATTATCTGTTTGACTACGATCAGGGACCGCTGCCGGCTTTGAATCCCCGCAAGCCCATTCTGGTGCTGGCCAGTCACGGCCATTCGGATCATTACCGGCCGGCTGTGTTTTCCATCCTGCGGGAGATGGGAATGGTCAGCATTCACGCGGTTCTGTCCCGGGATATTCCCCTTAAGACGGTGCCGGGGGACATTCCCTGTACGGCCGTCTCGGCCTACGAACGCGATACGCTGCCCCAGGGCCAGCGTCTGGTCACCTTCCGTTCCACGGATGAGGGCGTGGCCTTTCTGATCCAGGACGGTCAGGAGCTGATCTACCACGCGGGAGATTTGAACGATTGGGTCTGGGAGGGGGAACCGGATGCCGATAACCGCCGGATGACGGAAAGCTACCGCAGGCAGATCACGCTGTTGGCCGAAGAACTGGGGGGCCGTTCCCTGACGGCAGCCTTTGTTGTTCTGGACCCCAGGCAGGAAAAGGATTATGACAGGGGAATGCTGTATTTCCTCCGGCACATTGGAGGAAACCGCGTCTATCCCATGCATTACTGGGGAAACCCCCAGATCATTGACCGCTTTTTGCAGGAGCATCCCCAGTATCGCAGCCGGATCATGCTGACGGAGCAAGCCCATTCCGAATCAACCGATTTTTGAAAGGAGAGTCATTGCCATGAAATTTCAGATGTATCACGAAAACTACAATGTAACCGATCTGGACAGATCCCTGGCATTTTATGAAAAGGCCCTGGGACTTTACGAAAAACGCCGCATCAACGGGGACGGCTTTATCATTGTCTATGTGGGCAATGGGGAAAGCAGCTTTGAGCTGGAGCTGACCTGGCTGGAAGAGCATCCCCAGGCTTATGATCTGGGAGAATGCGAATTCCACCTGGCCTTCCAAACGGATGACTACGAAGCGGCCCACAAGCTGCACGAGCAGATGGGCTGTATCTGCTTTGAAAATCCGGCCATGGGCATTTATTTCATCACCGATCCCGACGGCTACTGGCTGGAGATCGTTCCCGAGAGGTAACGATTCAGTCACGATAGAGAGTTTTACGTAAATGATCGTTTAGCGGCCCAACGGCCCCCTCTGATGAGGGGGCTGTCAGCGAAGCTGACTGGGGGAGAGAAAGCCTGAAAGCTTTCGCATTCCTCCCTCATCAGAGGGAGCCTTGTGGGTGCGCGGCAACCATCGGAGCGCTAAACGATCATTTATATGGGAAATATCGGGTACAACGGAATCGTTACCCCGGGAGGAAATAACTCTTTGCAGCCAGGCGCTGCCTGAAAACGGGATACCGCATCATCCATCGCCGGACGCCGGCTTACCCCGCCGGGCACGAATGAATCACCAGGGGCAAAACGGAATCGATACGTTCCTTTCTTTTTGTGGGAAGTGCTTTTATGGATCTTCGCAGTCTGAATTACTTCTCGGTGGTTGCCGAGGAACTGAATTTCACCCGGGCCGCCCAGCGGCTCAGCATCAGCCAGCCGCCTCTGAGCAATCAGATCCGGAACCTGGAGGAGGAACTGGGTACCCCCCTTTTCATCCGGGGCGGCAGATCCCTGCAGCTGACGGAAGCCGGAAAGCTTCTTTACCGCAGGGCCTCCCAGCTGCTGGACCTGGCGGAGCGCACCCGGGAGGAGGTAAGCTCCCTGGCCATGGGCCTGTCCGGTACCATCTGCCTGGGCAGCGTGGCGGGCCGGGCGCCCTTCCTGGCTGCCCGGTGGCTGGCGGGCTTCCGGGAGGAATACCCCCTGGTGCGCTTTGAGATCGTCAACGGCAGCAGCGATGACATCATCGATCAGATCCTCCGGGGCTTTATCGAATTGGGCATCATAGCCGCCCCCTATGACAGCGAGCATCTGGAGGGCATACCCGTAGGCGATGAGCCCTGGTGCGCGATCATGTCCGACCGGCATCCCCTGGCGGCCCAGCCCTCAGCGCCTCTGCCGCTGAAGTCCCTGGCCGGTCAGCCCCTCATCGTCCCCCACCGCCGCTCCCGCATCGATGAGATCCGAAGCTGGTTCCGTCTGGCCGGAGCGGAACCCACCATCATCGGCGAGCATTCCAATTTCGTGGATGTGCTGGCCATGGCCCGGGCCAACGTAGGCATCAGCATTTTCCCCCAGACGACACCGGAGCCCATGCCCGGCATCGTGTGCCGCCGGATCGTGGAGCCTTCCCACCGTGCCAGGTACCTGCTGGTACACAAGCGGAATGTCTCCATGTCCGAGCTTTCCCAGACCTTTCTGGATTTTGTCACCGACTATCTGGAGGAACACCCGGCGGATCTTCTGGACACGGAGCAGGAAGGGTAACCGGCCTTCGCGGACAGAAAAACCCCCGTCATTTGCACCGGCAAGTGACGGGGGTTATGAATTGTCAGTCATTGTCATCGTATTCCTCGCAGAATTGGATTTTGTAAGTTAATGCCGGAAGGTCTCGTAGTATTCGGCCAGAAGGGCTTCGATCTTCTTGATGGTTTTCATAGGGCTTCTCCTTTCTCCATTTTGGGGTCTTCTTCGGGATCAGTGTTTAAAGGTCTCGTAGTATTCGGCCAGAAGGGCTTCGATCTTCTTGATGGTTTTCATAGGGCTGCTCCTTTCTTCATTTTGGGGTCCTCTTTGGGATCAGTGCTTAAAGGTTTCGTAGTAGGCGTTCAGCAGCGCTTCGATTTTCTTGACGATCTTCATGAAAGTCCCTCCTTTCTGCCCCCCGGCTTTTCCGTGCCGGTTGTTTTTCTTTCTGGCATTATAATAATACACGTATAGTAAAAAGTAAAATACCAAAAACCAGCGGTCTGCTATATCTTTTTGATATAGCTTTCAGGCGTTTTGCGGAACACAGGAAGGACCCTGACAACGCGGCCCCCGGACTTCGCCTGCGGGATCCGGAAGAACCTTTGACAACAGGCTTGTTTTCTCTCTGCATCCGAAATATAATGGGGGCATCATGATAAGCTTGCGGGATAATGCCGATCAACGGATTGATACGGATGCCCGATGAAAAGGAGAAAACATGAACCGGATTTTGCTGCTGGAAGACGATTTGAGTTTGGTAAACGGTCTGTCCTTTGCCTTTAAAAAGCAGGGCTTTGAAACGGATATTGCCAGGACCATTCAGGAAGCGGAGGACCTCTGGACAGAGGGAAAATATGATCTGCTGGTTTTGGATGTGTCGCTGCCGGACGGTTCCGGCTTCGCGTTCTGCCAAAGGGTCCGGCAGGGGTCCAAGGTGCCCATTATCTTTCTGACCGCCTCCGACGAGGAAACAAGCATCATTATGGGGCTGGACATCGGCGGCGATGATTACATCACGAAGCCCTTCAAGCTGGGAGTGTTGATATCGCGGATGAACGCCCTGCTTCGGCGGGCAAAGGACTTCGGTTCGTCGGATACGAAGCTGGAATCCAACGGGATCACAGTCCTTTTGCTGCAGGGACAGGCGTACAAGAACGGGGAGCTTCTGGATCTGAGCGCGGGAGAATGGAAGCTCCTGTGCCTGTTCCTGCGCAATCCCAACACGGTGCTTTCCAAGGAGCGGATCCTGGAGAAATTGTGGGACTGCGAGGGCAGCTTCATCGACAGCAGCACCCTGACCGTATACATACGCCGGCTGCGGATCAAGGTGGAGGACAATCCCAGCCAGCCGCAGATGCTCCTGACCGTCCGGGGCATGGGATACAAATGGAATGTGATTCGCTGAGGTGTACCATGAGAATGTTGGCTGACAAGGATATCAAGCGGTTGTTTCTCGGGATGATCTGTGTGATGGCTGCGTTCCTCCTGCTGTCCCAGATGGCAGTCTGGATGCAGTTTGGGGCATTCTCCCTTCCGCTGTTTGCGCTCTCCCTGCTGGCGGCAGGTGGTATTTTTGCGATCTGTTATTGGTATTTTCGCAGGCGAAACAAAATACTGGAACAGGCTGCGGCGCAGATCCGGGCCTATCTTGACGGGAATACGGATGCCCGCATCGACTGCGACGAGGAAGGAGAACTCTACCATCTGTTCCACTGCGTCAACACCCTGGCAGCGGTGCTGAACGCCTATGCCGCCAATGAAAACCGGGAAAAGGAATTTCTGAAAAATACCATATCCGACATTTCCCATCAGCTGAAAACGCCCCTTGCCGCGCTGAATATTTACAACGGCCTGCTGCAGGGGGAGGCGGAAGCGTATCCGGCGATCAAAGAATTTGCGGAATTGTCGGAGCAGGAGCTGGACCGGATCGAGACGCTGGTGCAAAGCCTGCTGAAAATCACAAAGCTGGATGCTGGTTCCATCGTCATTGAAAAGCATTCGGAAAATGTATCAGACATGCTGAGGGATGTGGAGCTGCATTTCGCGTACCGGGCAAAGCAGGAGCAGAAGGAAATTGTTCTGTCCGGGACGGACGATATCTGGCTTTCCTGCGACCGGGACTGGATGCTGGAAGCCATGGACAACATTGTGAAAAATGCTCTTGACCATACGGCCAAAGGCGGCTGTATCCGGATGGAATGGCAGCAGTCCGCGTCCATGCTTCAGATCCTCATAAAGGACAATGGAAGCGGGATCCACCCGGAGGACCTGCATCATATCTTCAAACGGTTCTACCGCAGCCGCTTTTCCCAGGACACCCAGGGAATTGGCCTCGGTCTGCCTCTTGCGAAAGCGATCATAGAAGCCCATAGCGGTACGATTACCGTGGACAGCGAACTGGGCGTTGGAACCACCTTCACTGTCTGCTTTCGAATTCCTACAGAATTGTAGGATTCCAGTCATGCTGCTGTAAGGAACGGATGGTATTCTTCCAGTAGAATCCAAATTTGAAAGAGGTGCTTATTTTATGGATTTATTGGAAGTACAGTCCCTTTCCAAAACCTATGGCAGCGGGGAAACGGCGGTACATGCTTTGAAGAACGTCAGCTTTTCCGTCCCCAAGGGAGAATTTGTGGCGGTTGTCGGAGAATCAGGATCCGGCAAAAGTACGCTGCTCAATCTGATCGGCGGACTGGACACGCCCACGTCGGGCAAGGTGTTGATCGACGGCAAGGATATTTTTACCATGAATGACCGAAAGCTGACTGTGTTCCGGCGCCGGAATATCGGGTTTATCTTTCAGGCCTTCAACCTTGTGCCGGAGCTGACCGTGGAGCAGAACATTATTTTTCCCATGCTGCTGGACTACCAGAAGCCGGACAGGAAGTATCTGGAGGAACTGCTGACGGTGCTGAACCTGAAAGAGCGCCGCAGCCACTTGCCCAACCAGCTCTCCGGCGGTCAGCAGCAGAGAGTGGCCATCGGCCGGGCGCTGATCACCCGCCCGTCTCTCATCCTTGCCGATGAGCCGACAGGAAATCTGGACAGCAGGAACAGCAGCGAGGTCATTGCCCTGCTGAAAGAGGCATCGAAGAAGTATGAGCAGACCATCCTCATGATCACCCACAACCGCCAGCTGGCCCAGACCGCGGATCGGGTTTTGCAGGTCTCAGACGGCGTCCTCACGGATTTCGGGAGGTGCCGGGAATGAAAAGCTACCTCAGCCTGATTCCCATCTCCGCAAAGGTACGAAAGCGGCAGAACCGAATGACGATCCTGTGTATTGTGATATCGGTGTTTCTGGTTACGGCGGTGTTCAGCATGGCGGACATGGCGATCCGCATGGAAACCAGCAATCGCATAGAGAAAGATGGAAGCTGGCATCTGCTGCTTCGGAATATTTCCGCAAGTACCGCAAGAGAAATTTCCCGTAGAGACGATGTTGCCGCATTTTCTCCTTATGGGAATCTGAATAGCTCCATTGACCGCAATTTCTTCGTTGGCGGAAAACAAGCCGCAATCTGCGGCGCGGAGAAAGACCTTGCGAAAATGCTGCCGGGTTTTCAGGATGAAACCTATCCTTCTGATGATGAGGTAATTGTATCCAGAAACATTCAGGATGTCATGGATGTGGCTATTGGGGACTTCGTTACACTGGAGATGCCCAATGGCCGCACAAAAGCTCTGAAAATCGTGGGGTTTAATCAGGATACAGCGGTTGCCTCAGAGTATGATGCACTGGCATTGTTTACAAATCTCAAAACATTTGATGACATCCAAAGCCAGAACGAAGAGATCGGAGATTTACAATACTACCTCCAGTTTAAGAAGCATACCAATCTGCGAAAAGCAATTACAGAGATCAAAGAGCAATATGGGCTTCCGGATAGCAGTGTGGGAGAAAATGCCTACATTCTCGCCATGAGTCTGAGCAGCGATAACAGCTATATTCTGGGACTTTACATGGTAGCTGCAGTGTTGGCTGTCATGGTAATACTTGCAGGCGTTTTTATGATTGCGGCGAGTCTCAACAGCAATGTGATGCAGCGTACCAGCTTTTACGGAATGCTGCGATGCCTGGGTGCGGCCAGGAATCAGGTCATGAAGCTGGTTCGGCTGGAAGCACTGAACTGGTGCAAAACAGCCGTTCCATTGGGTATCGCATTGGGGACAGCTGTCACATGGGGATTGTGTTTGCTCATGCACATTTGGGTAGGCGGGGAATTCAGGGCCTTGCCGTTGTGGGAAATCAGTCCTGTGGGAATTCTGTGCGGCGGCATCAGCGGTGTTGTCACCGTGTGGGCCGCATCCGCTTCCCCTGCGAAAAAGGCTTCCAAGGTGTCACCGATTGCGGCAGTATCCGGCAATACGGAGAGGATCCCTTCCGGGAAGGCATCTTCCTATCCCGGAAGTCGTGGCAGCGTGGATATCTCGCTGGGAGTTTCCCATGCGGTCAGCTCTAAGAAAAGCCTGATTCTGATGACCGGCTCCTTTGCGCTGAGTATCATCCTGTTTCTCTGCTTCTCCGTGCTGCTGGGCTGGATCGGCATCGCTCTGAACTCCCTGAAGCCCTACACCCCGGATATTTCTCTTTACTGCGGGGCAGAGGAAGAGGGACTTTCCCGAAATCTTCCGGCGGAATTACAGAGCCTTCCCGGGGTGAAGCGCGCCTTTGGCAGGATGCACCAGTTTCTTCCCGCAGCCTATGAGGGAAAACAGGGGCATATTGATCTCATTTCCTACGACGAAACCCAGTTCCGTTGGGCAAAGGCGGATCTGGTAAAGGGCGATTTACCAAAGGACACGGACGATGATGCCTTCTATGTCCTGTCCGTTTTTGACAAAAGCAACTCTCTGACGGTGGGCGATACCATCAAGCTGGACGGGGCGGAGCTGACGGTCTCCGGCGTTCTGAATGACAGTCCCTTTGACGCCAGTGACAGCCCGACCATTATCTGCACGGAAGAAACCTTCCAGAAACTGACTCAGAAGCAGACCTACGAGGTCATTGATATTCAGCTGGTGGAAAAGGCATCCGATTCGGATGTAGCAGGGCTTCGGTCTTTGGTAAACGCACAGGGCGTGGACATTCTCTTTTCTGATCGCAGAGAGGGCAATCAACTGGTGAACAGCACCTATTGGGCATTTACGCTTTTTGTCTATGCGTTTCTGGCTGTGATCGCCCTGATTACCATCTTAAACATCGTCAACAGCATTTCTCTCAGTGTATCCGCCAGAATACGGCAGTATGGTATTATGCGGGCAGTGGGAATGGACGAGGGGCAGATTATGCGCATGATTACTTCCGAAGCTGCAGCCTATGGGGTCATCGGTCTGATCGTGGGATGCGCTGCAGGACTTCCTCTGTACCGGTATCTGTACCGCCTTATGATCACCCACTATTTCGGCATCGAACCTCCGATTCCCTGGGCGTGTCTCATCATCTGTTTCGGTATCACAGTGGTTTCCGTTTGCATTGCCGCGTATACACCGGTCAAACGAATCCGCGATATGGCGATTACAGAAACCATCAACGAATTATAACAGGAAACCTGAAACACCGCCTGTCAGAATCATACTGATATTCAATTAAAAACTTTAATTCGTCAGAATTGAAGTTTTTCATATGAAGATCATAATGAGACGGGTTTCCATGATTTCTTATTTCAGAAATCATGGAAACGACAACGCCGTCAGGCGGTGTCTTCTGAATTAAAATGATAGATTTTAATTCAGAAATAGTATCAGAAAGGCATTTGGGCACACAATCGACAAAAAGAGGCCGGAAGCTTCCGGCCTCTTTTTACATTTCACCGCCCAGCGGCAGGCAGACCAGCAGTACGAAACAGCCTCCGTCGGCCGTTGCCTCCAGGGTCCCGCCATAGCGCTGGGCGATCTCCCGCATTCCCGCAAGGCCAAAGCCGTGGCGCTTTTTATCCGCCTTCGTTGTTGCGAGGTTCTCCTGCTCGTCCCCGGCCAGGGCATTTGTTACCTTCAGCATCAGCATTCCCTTGTCTGCCCGGCAGCGCACGGAGATCTTTTTGTCCCCGGCCTTTGCCGCTGCCTCCATGGCATTGTCCAAGGCGTTGCCCAGCAGGGCGCACAGGTCCACATCCGCCACGGGAAGCTTTTCCGGCAGCGATACCCGGATATCCCCATCCAGTCCCAGGCGCGTCATTTCCTCGGCCTTTGCCGCCAGAACGGCGTTGGCCGTTACATTGCCGCAAAGCTGCCAGCTTCCTTTCAGGGCGGGGGAGCCGAGGATCTGCTTTACGTAATCCTCCGCCTTTTCCTTTTCTCCATTGGCTATCAAATCCTGTAAAACGGTCAGATGGTTGCGAAGGTCGTGGCGCAGGGTACGCACCTGGGTCTGCTCCCGCTGGATACCCTGATAATAGACCTCCCGCAGGGAAGTCAGCCGCTTTTCCCGGGTCAGCAGCTCATAATCCGCCAGAGTCAGGATCGCGCTGAGGATCACGATGGAAGTGATCAGCACGAAGGGCAAAATGACCAGGCCCTGATTCATGGAAATGGCATATACTTCCGGCGAATCGTATTTCTGATAGGTCAGCAGGACAACGGCCACCAGGGCGCAAAAGGGCATGGCGGACAATCCCAGCACCAGCTTCCAGAGGCGCTGGGAAAGCCGGACAGGCTCCCGGGGCAGCCGCCTGCGCAGGGCGGCATACAGCAGTCCAAAGGCCGCCAGTTTTGTGAGGGCGGCCGCGAATTCATAATGATTCCAATCCACAGTGATATACGTATCGGCTATCGCGCATACGGACATGATCAGGCAGAAAAAGACAATGACAGTTGCCAGCCGCCCCAGCAGCTCCCCCTTTGTGCAGATCAGATAGAGGGTCACGAACACCGGCAGCGTCAAAATTAAATTGTTGTCGCCGACCCAGATGACCATTCCGCTGGTGCCGCACAGAAGCAGGAACAGGATCCCTTTGCAGATCCGCTTCTCCTTGATCTGTACAAACGCGGAGACGATTCTGTACAAAAAGAAGCCGTTGGTGAGAAGATACAGGATCCAGCTCCAATAGAGGGCAGCGCCGATGATTTTTCCGCCCATTGCTCAGTCCTCCAGTGCGGTGCGGGCGAGGGCGATCATCGCGCTCTGCTGGCAGGACCGGCTCACCGGCAGGACAAGGTCTCCAAGGCATACTTCACTCCCGCCGAATCGATCCACGGCACCGGCTCTGACCAGATACCGCTGGTGGATGCGGACAAATCCCTGACCCACCGTCTGCTCCACCTGATCCAGCTTCCCGTAAAAGGGATAGCTCCGCTTCGCCGTGACGCAGGTCACCTGCCTGCGGTCCGACACAAAATAGAGGATGTTCTGAATCGGGATCCGGTAGGTCACATCGCCGCTGCGGCAGAGAAAGGTCCGTTCCGCGTCCCTGTACAAGGCCGCTGCTGCCCTGGTGAGGATATCCTCCAGCTGCCCGGGCTTCGGGGGCTTCATCAGATATCCCAGCGCGCCAACGCCGTAGCCGTCAAACACCCGGTCGGCGTAGGCGGTGACAAACACGATCTGCAGCCCATCGTCCGCGGAGCGCAGCTTCCGTGCGGTGGTGATGCCGTCCAGCTGCCCCATTTCCATATCCAGAAACACCAGATCCAGCTCCCCGGCATGGTTTTCCAGCCAGCCCAGCAGCCGCTCGCCGGCAGAGAACTCAAAGAACGCCGCCTCCATATCCCGCTTTTCCAGCGCCCGTTCCAGCGCGCACCGCAGCGTAAACCGCGCGGTCTGCATGTCGTCACAGATCCCGATCCGCAGCATCCAATCACCCCGCTTTTTTCTTTATTGTAGCACGGTTCTTCTGAATCTCCAAACCAAAATTGACGGCAAAAGCGTCAAACATGACATGACAGAAGGGCGCGGCCCCAAATGTTCCGGCAAACCTTCCGGAAATGACAGCCCCTTCCACGACCAGATCCGCTCTATGCTATTATGGAGCCATGAAAGGAGCGATGCATATGCTTACAGTTCAAAATCTTCACAAATCCTATCAGGTGGGAAAAACCGAATACGAGGTGCTCAAGGGCGTCAGTTTCCAAATTGAAAAGGGGGAATTCGTCGCGGTCATGGGGCCCTCCGGCTCCGGAAAGACGACCCTGCTCAACTGCATCTCCTGTTACATCCCAGCGGACAGCGGCAGCATCCGTTTGGACGGAACTCAGATCGCCAGACTGGACGAAGACGCCCTGGCCGATGTGCGCAACCGGAAGCTGGGCTTTGTTTTCCAGGACTTCCTGCTGTTGGATGGGCTGACCGTACGGCAGAACATCCTGCTGCCCGCCATCATCGGCGGCAGCGTATCCTCCGCTGAGGAAAACCGCGCGGACCGCCTCTGTGAGGTCTTTGGGATCTGCGCCATCCGGGATAAGTACCCGGCGGAGATTTCCGGCGGTGAGAAGCAGCGCACCGCGGTGGCCCGGGCCCTGATCAATCAGCCCCTGCTGATCCTGGCCGATGAACCCACCGGCAATTTGGATTCCAAATCCTCCCGGGCGGTCATCCACTCCTTTGAACAGGCCAAGACTGCTTTAGGCGCCACGATTTTCATGGTGACCCACGATTCCTTTGCCGCCTCCTTCTGCGACCGGGTCATCATTCTCCGGGACGGGCTGGTCTGGCGCACCCTGACCCGGGGGGAAACGCAGCGCGCCGCCTTCCAGGACCGGCTGCTGGATGCCGTCCGCGAAATGGGCAAGGAGTGATGGCTATGAAACAGTTCTCTGAGGTTTACAGCCATTTGCGGCGAGCAAACAAAAAGCAGTACGCGCTGCTGGCCGGCTGCTGCTTCTTTTCCGTCCTGCTGATCACAGCCTACGTCTGCATGATGCGCTCTCCGACCATATTGAATGTGCTGCCGGAGGGGGGCGATTCCCGCAAACAGGTCATGATGATTTTTGTGCTGGCCGTGATCGGCTGTGGGGCCTTCACCACCTACGCCGCCGGCCTGTTCTTCCGCCAGAAGTCCCGGGAGACCGGCATTTTCCTCGCCCTTGGGGCGAAGCGCGGCCAGCTGAAGAAGGAACTGATGCGGGAGCTGGCCCTGCTGGCCCTGGTTTCCTGCGGCGCGGGAGCCCTCCTCGGCGGCCCCCTGGCCTGGGGCCTGTGGCAGATTTTCCGTGTTCTTGTGGTGGATACGGAGCAGATGTCCCTGACCTTTGACCCCAAAGCCTACGGCCTGGCGGCGGCTTTTTCCGGCTTTGTCATTGCCGTTTTGTTTTTCCTGGGGAGCCGTTCCATACGGAAGACAAACATCATGGATATCGTCCAGGAAGCCCGGAAGTCGGAGCCAATCCGGGATGTGCCCCGCTGGTGCGGCCCTGTGGGCATTGGGCTGCTGGCCGCCGGGGGCTTCCTGGGCTATATCATGCCATCCGTCTTTATTCTGGTACTGCACTGGTATCCGCCGGAGGGGCTGACGGCCGTCTTTTATCTACCCGCTCTGGCGGGACTGTACATGATCCTGCTGCACACGGTGGTGAACGGCTGGCACCGGAGCAGGCACCGCTATCGGGATCTGATCGCCACCAGCATGATGAAGTTTCAGGGCCGCCAGACCGTCAACAATATGCTGGTCATGTCGGTGCTGATCGCCGGAGCCTATTTCGCCGGCTTCTACACCCCCATGCTGGGCACCGGGGCCATGATGTCCTGCGACAGCCGCCCCGTGGATTACGCCTACCACTATCGCGCCGACCAGAACCTGCCCTCGGAGCAGGAGGTGCGGGCAATGGCTCAGGAATACGGCGTCACCATCACCTCCTGGACCGAGATCCCCATGGCGCGGCTGGCGGTGGATGGATACGAGCGTGTGGAAACCCAGGGGCCTGTGGGCATCACCTGGGAAGAAGAGTACCGGGAGATTCTTTGCTCCGATCTGTTCCTGTCGGAATCCTCCTACAACGCCCTCACCGGGGAGCAGCTGGATCTGCTGCCCGGCCGGATCTGCGGCATCATGGATGCCACGGGAGACGGTCGGGGCATCTTCGGCGGCGAGGCCACTCTGGTCACCAACTACCTTACCGGGGAATCCTATCCTGTCACCCCGGTGGAAACCCGGAAGCACGATATCCTTTTCGGCAGGTTTGTGGTTGACGACGCCGATTACGCGCGGATGACCGCCGGACTGCCGGACAGCTGGCGGGAGACCATGGTGTTCTTTGATGTGGCAGACTGTGAAGAAAGCTACGATTTTGCCAAGGCCCTGTTCAACCGCATTGTGGATGCCTCCGGTCCGGAGGTGGCGGTAGTGGATTCCTGGGATCCCGTGATACGGGACAGGGACATGGCGGAAAAGGGAAGCTACTGGCCCGAGGTCGAGTCCTTTTCCTACGATCAGCGCAACAGCTCCTATTTCCGACTGTACTGGCAGTATATGCCCCAGTTCCGGGTGCTGGACAAGGCGGACTTTGTGCGGACTCTGGCGGTATTTCTCATTCTCTTCATTTTCATCGCCATTATCTGCTTCGCCGCCGTTATCGTCATCGCCTTTACCCGCTGCATGACCATCGCCCTGACCAACAGGCAGGTCTATGAAGATATGCGCAAGCTGGGCGCTCCCAACGCATACCTGTATTCCTCCATCCGGGGCCAGGTATCCCGGGTGTTCCTGGTCCCCGCTCTGACAGGTACGGGCCTCATCTATGGGTTTTACGCCATGATCATGTACTTCAACGATAACCGCCTGACACTTCAGGAGCTGGCGGGCATGGGGGTATGCCTGGCTTTGGTGGCCGCCGTCTCCGCGCTGCTTTACGGTGTCTACAGACTCACGCTCCGCAGCGTTTGCCGGGCGCTGAAAATCAGCGCCTCCCGGTAAGAAAGCACCCTGTCAAGGCGTGCAAAACGGAAATGCCGGACAGTATGTTTCCTGTCCGGCTCAGCCTTTCAAACCATCCTGCTCAGGCCTTCTCATACGCTTTCTTGAAAAAATTTAAAATGCTTAGCGACTTAACGCGGCAAAATGATCGTTTAGCGTCCCCAAGGCCCCCTCTGACGAGGGGGCTGTCAGCGAAGCTGACTGGGGGAGAGAAAGGCTGAAAGCTTTCACATTCCTGGTAAATACGGGAAAAGACGGAACGTTTTCTCTCCCTCAGTCGCTTCGCGACAGCTCCCTCATCAGAGGGAGCCTTGTGGGTGCGCAGTAACCAACGAAGCAGCAAGCCGATAAATTGGTGTTTGACGGTAGGATGAATGATGCCGTCGTAGGGGGCGATGCCCCCGCCCTACGTTGGGTGCGAGTGTAAATGATCATTTTCAATTATTTTTCAAGAAAGAGTATGAACAGTATATTCCATTTCCGGCGCAGAAGAATGGAATCCGTTTTTTGAGAAAGGGGCCATGCCGTCAGCAGCAGATCATCCACCCACCGGCAAACGTGTGGATTTGGGCAGTCAGCCCCCAGTGCTGCCCGGGAGACGCGCATCACACCGGGTGGTAATGGCGGCGGTATTCCCGGGGGGACATTCCGGCGGCGGCGCGGAAGAGCTTGTTGAAGTGGCTGACGCTGCCGTAGCCGAGGCGGCCGGCAATATCCAGCACGGTCAGATCGGTGGAAGAGAGCAGGCGTTTGGCGGAGTCCATTTTTGTGCGGGTGAGGTAGGACACCACCGTTTCCCCCGTATACTGCCGGAAGCAGCGGATGACCACTGGAGGGGAATAGCCTGCCAGACGGTAGATGTCTGCGGCCTGACAGGCGATGTATTCCGGGGAGTGGATCCGGCGAAGGACCTGACTGAACCATTCCGGTGCGCCGGCGGAGATACCCACCCGCTGTTTTCCCAGAATGACCAGCGCGTTAACAAGCATCTGGCAGATGATTGTGCTGATGCAGTCATCCGGCGCGCCGGTTTCCCGCAGGAGATTGATCTCCCGGGCGCTCTGCTTGAACAAGGCAAAGTCGGTGTCCTCCAGCAGCAGCTGCCGCTGGGGGATTTGAAGCAGCTGCTCCATCGTCATCCCGATGGCGGCACACAACTGCTCCAGCTTCCGGGCGGTTACCGGGAGATTGATGTGGATGCACCGGCTGCCCGGGAGGGGCGTAAACTGGTGCTGATCCTGCGGACGGATCAGACAGAGGGTCTTTTCGTACAGCTCCTGACAGACGCCGTTGAGAATATGGTTGGTTCTGCCGGAGGTGATGATAAAAAATTCGTAGTAATCGTGGTCGTGGAGGGAGGTATAGGCTGCATCCCACCAATGAAAGGCGACATTCTGCCGCAGAAGCCCGGGATTGTTGTGATAATATACAGTTGTTCCCGGAGTTTTTGGGGTGTCATTCTGCGATTTATCCATATAGGAAACCTCCTGACGGCTGCGCTTTTTTCTGTATGATACCATATCATCCTGCCTGAAGCAAAGGGTATTCTGGCACAAATCGAAAGAAAATTTAAAAAACCGCAGCTTTCTTTAATAAAACCCGCAGACAGGCGGGCAGGGAGAATGCTATACTGGTAGCGATAGTTACCACCTGTCGGGTGAACAGAAAGGAGCAACCAAATGGCTGATACAACAACCACTTCCATGAAGCCCACCAGCTCTGTGCGCTATGCCGTAGGTATGTTCGGAACCTCTATCCCGGTGAATATGTTCAAAACCTATGCGGCGTTTTTCTATGTGGACAGGCTGGGGCTGATCACCACCCCCCAATATTCGCTGATCCTGTTTCTGTATACCTTCCTGGATGCCATTGACAATCCGGTTTACGGCTTCCTGTCGGACCGTACCCGCACCAAGTGGGGCCGCCGCCGTCCGTGGCTGATCATCGGCGCGCCGCTGCTGGTGCTGTGCTTTGTACTGTTCTTCAATCCTCCGGCATTCCTTGCCCCGGGTGCGGCGCTGCCCTATGTGCTGCTGATGTACATGTTCACCGGCACGCTGGACTCTCTCATCAATGTCAACTACGGCGCGCTGTTCCCGGAGCTATTCCCTACGGAGGCGTCCCGGGCGAAGACCAACGCCATGCGGCAGGCCTTCCAGCTGATTGCCATGATCATCAGCATTGCCCTGACCCCGATCATCACCGATGCCATCGGCTTTGCCAACACCGCCTATCTCTACGGCGCGCTGGCCATCGCAGTGATCTGGTTCATGGCGGTGGGCTGCCATGAGAATCCCCAGGCCATGGAACAGCCCAAGCCGCAGCTGCTGAAAACCATTCTGGACATTGCCTCCAATCCCAAGTTCTGGATCTACGGCATCGCCAACGCCGCTTATTTTGGCGGCCTGGCGCTGGTGCAGTCCGGCGTGTCGTTCTACACCAAGTACCATCTGGGCGTGGGCGGCATGGGCTCCACCATTATGCTGGGCGTTGTGATCCTGTCCGCCATTGCTTCCATCCCCCTGTGGGTGAAGATCGTGAAGAAAATGACCTTGATGCCCGCATGGCGGCTGGCGCTGGCCTGCTGCGGCCTGGGTATCATCCCGCTGTATTTCATCAGGAGCCTGACTCTTGCCGCGGTGTGCGTGGTGCTGTTCGGCTTTGCCATGGGCGGTGTATCCACCACCATGGATCTTGTGGGCGCCCGGCTGATGGATGAAGACCGGATCAAAAACGGTATTCCCCGTGAGGGCAGCTACAACAGCCTGATCGGCATTCTGAACAAGGCCAGCGGTCTGGTATCCTCTCTGGCATTTTTGCTGGTGTTCCGGGTGTACGGCTTTGAAAGCGGCGAGAACCCCGGCGCGGCCCCGGATGCTGCGGCACGGTTCCTGACGGTGCTGTTCCCGCTGGCAGTGTTCGCGGTGTGCGTGGTGGTCTCCCGGTTCCTGAAGTTCCCCCAGGACACCAGGAAGACGGAGGGCTGAGACCATGGCGCTTGTATCCGTACATTACCGCTCCGACCAACTGAAAAAGAATGTGGAGATCCAACTGGTGGTACCTGACTGCAATGGCAGCTTTACGAAGCCTCTGTCGGAGTATCCGGTGGTGTACCTGCTCCATGGACTGTCGGAGGATGCCAGCTCCTGGGTTCGCAAGTCCAATGCGGAGCGATATGGACTGGAGCGGGGGCTGGTTCTGGTGATGCCTTCGGTGGATCGGAGCATGTACTGCGACGGCGTGCTGGGGCAGAACTATTTCACCTATCTGACCCGGGAGCTGCCGGACTATCTGCATCTGGTATTTGGCCTGTCCTTGCGGCGGGAGCAGAACTTTATCATGGGCTTCTCCATGGGCGGTTTTGGAGCCGCCAGAGCCGCGCTGACCTACCCGGAGCGCTATGCCGCCTGGGGGAGCCTGTCAGGACTGGTGGATCTGATGCCCATGCTGTACAGGCTGGACGCTTCCGTGGGGGAGGAGTTTCCCTTCCTGGCCGCCGAGAAGGATCGGGTGAATACCTCGACGCTGAATCCGGTGAACCTGATTGATGGGCAGCGGCAGCAGGCGCTGCGGGGCTACCTGAGCTGCGGACTGGAGGACGATCTTCTGATCTGCACCCAGCGGTTTCAGGCGGCTTCCCAGAAGGCGGGGCTTCCTAACCGGTTTGTCTATGTGCCGGAACGGCGTCATGACTGGACCTTCTGGGAGGAACAAATCCCCGCGTTCTTTGACTTTATCCTCGGAGGCTGAGTATGGAGAAGCTGGTAATGGACCATCTGGTAAAGAAGAGCGAGGAGGGCAGCTACTATTCGCTGCCCTTCTCCGTCCCTGAGGGGGTGCGCTCCCTCACCGTCCGATACAGCTATCCCACAGGGGAGAGCATCATCGATTTGGGGCTGGAGGATGGACAGGGGGCGTTTCTGGGCTGGTCGGGGAGCAGCCGCTCCAGCGTCACCGTGGGGGAATTTGACGCAACCCCAGGGTATCTGATGGAGCCGGTGAGGCCCGGAACCTGGCACATTCTGGTGGGAGCGTACCATGTGCGGGCAGGGGGCGTACCGGTGCGGTACGAGATCTCTTTTGAACCGGAAGCACCTTCCTGGCTCTTTGGGGATCTGCACCTGCACTCCGATGCATCGGACGGGCAGCATGATATCCAGACCCTGGCGAAGATGGCCAAGGGGAAAGGACTGGATTTCCTGGCGATCACCAATCATAACAACTATTCGGAGAACCTCTGCCTGCCCCATGTTCCGGGTCTGACGTTGATTCCCGGGGTGGAATGGACCCATTACCGGGGACACATGAATTTTCTGGGCATTTTGAGGCCCTTTTCCGGCTCCTTTGTGGCCAACGATCTGGCAGGGATGCGTGCCATTACCCGGCAGGCCCGGGAGCGGGGGGCGTTGGTTTGCGTGAACCATCCCAAGTGCAATCTTTGCCCCTACCTGTGGGAGGACGATGAAAGCTTCCAGCTGGTGGAGGTCTGGAACGGCCCCATGCGGAAGGTGAACCGGGATGGGATCGCCTGGTGGACGGAGCTGCTGCGGCAGGGACGACGGATCCCGGCAGTGGGAGGAAGTGATTTTCACCGGGATCACAGTCCCGTGCGGCTGGGCAATCCCGTTACGGCGGTATATGCCGATTCTCCCGGCGCGGCGGATATTCTGGATGCCGTAGCCCGGGGGCGCAGCTTCATTACCGACAGCGTCCGGGGAGTGCGGCTGGAGATGACCTGCGCGGATCAGACCTTCGGCGCGGTGATCTCCGACGCGGAGGCATCCCACAGCCTGACGGTGTCGGCACGGCGGATGCCCATGGGTGCGGTGCTTCAGATCGTGGGAAGCGGCGGGATCCTTGCCCGGCTCAGGCCAAAGGGCGGCAGCCTCCGGGAAACCCTGGAGGTGCGGGATACCGCTTTCGCCTATTTGCTGGCAGGGTATCCCATCCCCGGCGGAGATATCTGGCCGCTGGCGATCTCCAATCCCATTTACTTTGCGTAACGGCGGGAGGACAACATGGAACCTGTGGATATTCTGAAAAAAGAGAAGGAGCAGCTGCGGCGGCTGGACGCCCTGCGCTCCAAGGTATACACCTTCCTTTCCCGGCTGGAGGTTCAGTTCGCCCCTTCGGAAGAGCCGGTACCATGGGAGGAACACGAGAGCCTGACCTACCGTCCTTTGCCTAAGAACCGCCGGTGGGCGGAGGTATTTGGCTGCGCATGGTTCCGGATTACCGGACAGGTTCCCCCGGAGGCGGCGGGGCGCCACGTGGTTGCCCATATCGACATCGGCGGGGAGGGACTGGTATACCGGCATCTGGGCGAGAAGCTTCCCATTGGGGCGGTCACCCTGGATACCAGCTATATTGACCGGCTTCAGGCCTGCTGCGCCAAAACGCTGGTGGAGGTGGGCAATCCCGTCCGGGGCGGCGAGGAGATTGCCTGGGATGTGGATGCCGGCTTCAACGGGTACTACAACCATCCGGCGGGACGGGGGTATTTCAAGACGGCGGAGCTTTGGTCTGTAGACGAGCAGTGGCTTTGCTATTACTATGACTACCTGACCGTGGCCTCCGCCTTGAGCGCCCAGGAGGATCCCGAACGCAGGGCGGAGCTTGCTGCCGCATTGGATGAGAGCTTCGCCGCCCGGGAGATCTCTCCCCAGGCGGGGCGGGCGGCGCTGAAAGGGATACTGGAGGGGATACCGGACTCCGCTCTGGAGTTTACAGCGGTGGGACATTCCCATCTGGACCTGGCGTGGCTCTGGCCGCTGCGGGAAACCCGGCGCAAGGCCGTCAGAACGTTTACCCACCAGATTGCCAACATGACCCGATATCCCAATTATGTATACGGCGCCAGCCAACCACAGCAGTTTCAGTTCGTGAAGGAGAGCCATCCCGCGCTTTACCGGCAGCTTCAGGAATTTGCCCGGAGAGGACAACTGGAATGCCAGGGCGGAATGTGGGTGGAGGCAGACTGCAACCTTCCCTCGGGAGAATCGCTGGTTCGCCAGATCCTCTGGGGAAAACAGTTCTTCCGCCGGGAATTCGGGCAGGAGATGGACATTTGCTGGCTGCCGGATGTGTTTGGCTACAACGGCAATATGCCCCAGATCCTGAAGAAGTCCGGCCTTCCCTATTTCCTGACCATCAAGCTGTCCTGGAACGAACACAACCTGTTCCCCAACCGAACCTTCCTGTGGGAGGGCATCGACGGCAGCCGGGTGCTGACCCATATGCCTCCCGCGGAGACCTATAACGCGGCGGCAAGCCCGGCCTGCGCCGTGTTTGCCCGGGATCACTACCCGGAGCGCAGGGAAACCGGCCGGGCGCTGATGCTCTACGGCATCGGGGACGGCGGAGGCGGGCCCAGCGAGGCCCACATTGAGATGGCGCGGCGGCAGACCCGGCTGCAGGGAGGACCTGTGGTGCGGTTCGGCAGCGCGAAGGACTTTTTCCATACGCTGGAAGGGTGCGCGGACAACCTTCCGCTGCACCGGGGTGAGCTGTATCTGGAAAAGCATCAGGGAACCTATACGACCCAGGGGCGGAACAAAAAAATGAACCGCCGGTGTGAATTTGACCTTCAGAATCTGGAGGCCCTGTGCGCGTGGGCAGGGCTGGAGGGCCGCCCCTATCCTTATGAAACGCTGGAGGAATTGTGGAAGCGGGTACTTTTGCTCCAGTTCCACGACATCCTCCCCGGAAGCAGCATTCAGCGGGTATACACCGAGTCCCAGGCGGAGTATGCCCGGATCCGGGAAGCGCTGACCCGGGAACGGGATGCGGTGCTTCGCTGGCTGAAGCCGGAACCGGGAGCGATCAGTGCCTACAATCCCACCTCCTTCCCCAGACAGGTATTTGTCAAGCGGGAAGAAAAATGGCTGACAGGCCGGCTTCCCTCCCACGGCACAGGACTGCTGGAAGCATGGCATGGAGAACCGAACACACCCCGGGAGGACTGCCTGGACAACGGAATTGTGTGCGTTCGGTTTGCTCCGGACGGAGAGATCCGCTCCCTGACGGAGCTTGCCACGGGGCAGGAGTATGCCGGGGAATTCCTGAACCGGCTGACCATCTACGAGGATCCCGTTTTGCCCTATAACGCGTGGGATATTGACTGGGAATACTACAAAAGACCGTTCACGGTGCTGACCGCCTGCGAAAGGGCGGCTTTCTCCGACGGCCCGGTGCAGGTTCACAGAGCCGTCTACCGCCACGGCGATACGGAAATCATCCAGGATGTGATGCTGTATCCCGATTCTCCCGTGGTATTGTTCAAAACCCGATGCCGCTGGCAGGAGAAGCTGCGGATGCTGCGGGCAGAGTTCGCTCCGGCGGTGTGGTCGGATCAGGTAACCTGCGATATTCAGTTCGGTGCCCTTCGGCGCTCCACCCGGGAGGATACGCTGCTGGAAAAAGCGCAGTTTGAGATCTGCGCTCATAAATATGTGGACGTGTCCGACGGTGTTCGGGGGCTGTCGCTGCTCAACGACTGCAAATATGGCCACCGGGTGAAAAACGGACGGATTTCCCTGAATTTGCTCCGATCCCCGATTTTCCCGGATCCGGAGGCGGACAGGGGAGAGCATAGCTTCACCTACGCGCTGCTGCCCCATCAGGGCGATTGCGGATCGGAAACCGTAGCCCAGAGCTATCTGCTGAACCAGCCGCCGCTGGTGGTGGAGGGCGCGCTTCGCCCCTGGAGCATGGCATGGACGACCCGGGAAAATGTGGTCATTGATACCATCAAGGGCGCGCAGGACGGCCAGGGCATCGTGCTGCGGCTCTATGAGGCGGTGGGAAAGACCGCGGTCACGGCGCTGCACCTGGGCTTGCCCTGCTGCCTGGTGGAGTGCGACCTGATGGAAAATCCCATCGGAAGCGTGGATGGGGAGAAGCTCACGTTCTCGCCCTTCGAGATCAAGACCCTGAAAGCAATTCCCCGGCCCAGGGGAGAAGGCCAGACTCAAAAATAGAGCATAGCAGCAGCGCGCCCAGCCTTTCCTCGCGGCAGCAAAGGCTTGGGTACGCCGCGCTTTATGCCCCGGGAGGCAGACAGAATGCCTGTGGCTTCGTTGGAGAGCGGAGAAGGCCCTCTGGGCTTTGCCCGGGCCGCCCTTTCGAGTCCCACCGGCGGCACCGGTGCCGAACCAAAAAAACTACCCGAAAAAAAGTGTTTTCGGGTAGTGC
Source organism: bacterium (assembly GCA_004562395.1). Taxonomy (GTDB): domain Bacteria; phylum Bacillota; class Clostridia; order Oscillospirales; family Oscillospiraceae; genus Faecousia. The sequence continues at coordinate 49,095 of SFQY01000037.1, forward strand.
AAAAATGCGGAAACTATGTTATAGTGGTATGGACAGTATTTTGGGAGGGCTGTGCCCGGTCCCGAACCCCGAGAGGGAACAAAGGAGGAAAACCATATGAAAAAAAGAATTCTGGCTCTGGCGCTGTGCCTTGTGATGATGGTGAGCCTGCTGCCGTTGACGGCCTACGGCGAAAATCCGAATTTTGGTGTGTATATTACCGGCAGTGGATTTGAAATGAGTGATGGAAGCAACTATGTATTGAAAGACAGCCAGT
>SFQY01000089.1 GCA_004562395.1 bacterium
TGAAAGAAAAGGAGTAAATGGTATGGATTTTCATCTGACAAATGAGCAGCTGATGCTCCGTAAGATGTACCGTGAATTCGCCGAGAACGAAGTCAAGCCCTTGGCTGAGGAGATCGACGAAGAAGAGCGCTTCCCCATGGAGACCGTCCAGAAGATGGCGAAGCTGGGGATGATGGGCATCTACTTCCCCAAGGAGTACGGCGGCGCCGGCGGCGACGTTCTGTCCTACGCGATGTGCGTGGAGGAGCTGGCCAAGGTCTGCGGTACTACCGCTGTTATCGTGTCCGCCCACACCTCCCTGTGCTGCGCTCCCATCTTTGAGAACGGCACCGAGGAGCAGAAGCGCAAGTATCTGCCCGACCTGCTGAGCGGCCGCAAGATCGGCGCCTTCGGTCTGACCGAGCCCAACGCCGGTACCGACGCCTCCGGCCAGCAGACCACCGCCGTCCTGGAGGGCGACCACTACGTCCTGAACGGCTCCAAGTGCTTCATCACCAACGGCAACGTGGCCGATACCTTCGTGGTCTTCGCCATGACCGATAAGTCCAAGGGCAACCACGGCATCTCCGCCTTCATCGTGGAGAAGGACTTCCCCGGCTTCTCCACCGGCAAGCATGAGAAGAAGATGGGTATCCGCGGCAGCTCCACCTGCGACCTGATCTTCGAGGACTGCATCGTTCCCAAGGAGAACCTGCTGGGCAAGGAAGGCAAGGGCTTCAAGATCGCCATGCAGACCCTGGACGGCGGCCGTATCGGTATCGCTGCGCAGGCTCTGGGCCTGGGCGAGGGCGCTGTGAACGAGGCTGTGAAGTACACCCAGGAGCGTGTCCAGTTTGGCCGCCGCCTGAGCCAGTTCCAGAACACCCAGTTCCAGCTGGCCGATATGCATACCCGTATGCAGGCTGCTCAGTATCTGGTCTATGCCGCTGCCTGCAAGAAGCAGCTGCATGAGGATTATTCCATGGACGCTTCCATGGCGAAGCTGTTCGCTGCCGAGGCCGCTTCCGACGTGACCCGCCGCGCTGTTCAGCTGTTCGGCGGCTATGGCTACACCCGTGAGTATCCCGTGGAGCGCATGATGCGCGACGCGAAGATCACCGAGATCTACGAGGGCACTTCTGAAGTCCAGCGTATGGTCATTTCCAGCCATCTGGGCGTGAAGTAAGATAAGGAGGTAAAGGTTAAAATGAAAATCATTGTTAGTATCAAGCAGGTTCCCGATACCTCCGGCAAGGTCGCTGTCAACCCCGATGGTACCCTGAACCGTGCTTCCATGCAGACCATCACCAACCCCGATGACATGAACGCTCTGGAGGCCGCCCTGAAGATCAAGGACGCCACCGACTGCAAGGTCATCGTTGTCACCATGGGTCCTCCTCCCGCGGCCGGCATGCTGCGTGAGGCCCTGGCCATGGGCGCTGATGAGGCTGTCCTGGTTTCCGCCCGTGAGTTCGGCGGTTCCGATACTTATGCTACCTCTCAGGTCCTGGCCGCTGCCATCAGCACCATCGGCATCGAGGATGACGACATCGTTCTCTGCGGCCGTCAGGCCATCGACGGTGATACCGCTCAGGTCGGCCCCCAGATCGCCGAGAAGCTGGGCCTGCCCCAGATCACCTATGCCGCCGACATCGCTGTCGAGGGCAAGAATGTTACCGTCAAGCGTATGCTGGAGGACGGCTACATGACCATCAAGACCCAGACTCCCTGCCTGGTCACCTGCATCAAGGAGCTGAACGAGCCCCGTTACATGAGCGTCGGCGGTGTCTTCGAGGCTTACAGCAAGCCCCTGGCTACTTACAACTATGAGACTCTGAAGGATCATCCCCTGATCGATGCCACCACTATCGGCCTGAAGGGTTCTCCCACCAACATCTTCAAGAGCTTCACGCCTCCCCAGAAGGGCGCCGGCATGATGCTGGAAGGTGCTGACAAGGCCACCTGCGAGAAGCTGGCCGGCATTCTGGCCGCCAAGCACATCATCTGAGAAAGGGGATAAATGACTATGTCTAACTTCAACAGTGCTGATATCGCTGCTTTCAAGGATGTTTGGGTGTTCTGTGAGCAGCGCGAGGGCAAGCTGATGCCCACCGATTTCGAGCTGATCTCCAAGGGCCGCGAC
>SFQY01000090.1 GCA_004562395.1 bacterium
CAGGCCGATACTCAGCTGGTTGGTATCGATGGAATTGGCGGCAATCCAGCTGCCGAGAATCTGACCGTCCACCGTGATGCCCACCGTATAGGGGCCTTCATAGCCGGTGGAACTGGCAGCGATGCCGTCCTTGTTGATCTGCATAATGCGCTTGGCGGTGGTCTTGTCCGGGGTATCCATGTAGAGATCCCGTAGCCAGCGCCCGTCCTCGTCATACTCCGTCAGCTTGTAGCCGCCCTTGGCACCGGTCATCATGGCGGTCAGGTTGTCGATGCTGATCTGGATATTCCGGTTGGAGATGCTGATGGCATCGTTCTGCTGATTCAGCAGCTGATTGCGCACCGCCGACTGCTGGCTGGTGTAGGTTTTCTGCTGCTTGCTGGACAGCTCCAGCGTCCGTCCGGCGGGGTTCTGGAGCGGAATGGTCAGCTTCATCACCGGAAGGACGATGTCCATGCCATAGGGCTTTGCAAGGCAGTGGATGCGGTCACCCTCTGCGAACGCATCATAGTCATGACCCAATTCCGAGAGGTCAGCCGCCGTCAGCGTCAGGGACATGGTTTCAAACTGGGTGCTGGAAAGCCATTCCTCGGCTTTGGTTTTGAGATTGGCCGGGACGGTCACGTCATCCCAGGTATTGGTGGCCCAGACCCAGCCGAACTGATCCACCGCATCCTGCGAAAACACATAGTTCTTCCCATCATTGACGGAGGTAATGTCCACCCGCTTTTCCAGGGCTTCAATCTCCGATTCGCCCTCCAGGGTGGCCCCGAGCGGAATGAGGGCAGTAACTACATCCTCGGCTGAGGTGGTTTCGGAGTAATCCAGCAGGTTCAGCCCGAACTCAATGGGCTGGGTGCTGTAATTTCCGTACTGCTCGATGCTGATCCAGTCCAGAATCAACTGGTCACCCACATGGCGCAGACGCAGATAACCGCCCAGCCGGCTCACCAGCTTCTCCCGGATGGCTTCCAGTGTGTTTTCGTAGTTGGTGTAGCGGTAAAGGCTGTTGTTGGGGTCGGTGACGGAGACATAGCCCAGCTTGATCTGCTTGCGCGGCTCCACCTGGCTGTTGTGGATCTCCAGCATCCGCCCCAGCAGGGCTGCCGGGGAAATATCGTGGTACTCCGCCTGAGGCTGGATGGAGTCTGCCAGAAAGCTCAGCGCTCCGGTGCAGTAGATCTGCTTGTTCCGGTAGCGGTCAATATTGGGGACCTTCCGCACCTCTCCGTAAAAAATCTCCCTGTTGTTGCGGAATACGGAAACCATGGATTTCCGGCAGCAGATGCGCTCATAGAGCGGGTTGTCCGGCGGAACCGTTGCCGTAAACACACCGGCGTACCCCGGCTCCAGTTCCAGAACCGGGTCGGTCAGCATGGCGGAGGGGTGGTCTGCGTGATACAGCACATAACCGTCCAGCTTGACTTTATACATCAGATCACCCTCCTTCGGAATAATACCTGCAGACTGCCGCGCCCGGAGAAATTCAGCGTCAGATCGCTGTTGCCCACCAGCAGCTCGGCCAGCCGGTTCTCGCCCTTTTGCAGGAGATAATCGTCTCCGTCCACCGTCATCTTCAGCCCGGTTTCTCCAATCTCAGAAACCACCACGCTGACCACAAAGGGCACGGCACTGTGCGGGATGGTACAGGCGGCGGTGGGGCTGTCTGCCGTAAGCGTGATTTGAATGGGATCGTCAATGACACCCAATTCAAAATCAAAGGGATTCCACAGCCAGTCCGAGGTGCTGTTGTCATTGAGACTGTAGCCATAGGGGTCCGCCTGGGGAATGGACAGCTTGAAGGTGCCGATCTCCCGCACCCGGTCAAACTCCGTCACCTCGGCGCGGCCTTCCCAGTAGTAGCCGGGAAAATCGTCAAAGACAATCCGCACCCGCTTGCCGTGCAGCAGGATTCGGATACTGGAAATAAAGGAGTTCCAGATGCGTCTGTCCATCTTGCCGCCCAGGGTGATCTCAATGGGGCGCTGCTTGAAAATGGGACGCCCGGTGAGGGCTTCGGAATAATCCAGAAAGCCGTCCGCACCGGGAACATCCAGATAAAAGGTCTCCTGGACCGGGGTGCCAATGCAGTTGTTGTTCCCGATG
>SFQY01000091.1 GCA_004562395.1 bacterium
GTCGCCGATGGACTGAAGCTGGCTGGCACTGTAGATATAAATCTCGGTGTCGTTCACATTGGACAGCGGACAGGCCAGCGTGTAAGCCACATTGCGGTTTGCCCGCTGCTGCACCAGATAAGAGCCGTACTTGATGGATGCGTAGATGTCCGCATAGGGCGTGACGGTAATATCGTCCTTGGCATAGCCACGGAGCGTCACTACATCGGTCAGGGCATCCCCGGCATTGTACTTGGAGTCCAGATAGCGGAACCGGTTATACAGCCACCACTTTCTCTGCTCTGCCTTGGAGCCTTGCAGCATGGAAAGGTAGCTGGCTGTGTTCTGCTCCACCAGAGGCTGGAGGTACTTGAAGTAGGCATCCTCATTGAACACCGCTTCGGGCCACTTCGCCTGATGCTCCTCAAACCGCTGTTCTGTCACGGCGAAGGACAGCGTGCCATTGGAGCGCAGCTTCTGGTACATGGTCTTGATATCCTCATAGAAAGCCGCCCGGACATTGATCCACAGCACGGACTGCTGACCGTTGTAGATATCAGCCCCGGACTCGGTATGGTCGATGTCCTCCAGATTGTAGGAGAACACCAGCGCACCTTCGTTGTTGATGCCGATGGCGGTATCGAAGTCATAGGGCAGCGAGAACCACTTGCTCCCGGACATGAAGGTTGGGAACATATTCTTGGCCCGGGAATCCACCATCAGGAACAGCTCCGTGAACAGGTAATAAAAAAGCACGGCATCCTTTTCAAAATGCTGTGCAAACTCAGATTTGAACTTGGCCAGACGATACTGTGCGGTGTCCTGCGTGTAGAGAACGCCATCGTAGGTGCGGCTTACCAGCAGATTATCCCCGGTGGCGGCGGACTGATCGGTGCTTTTCAGCCATGCTGCCAGTTCCGCCAGATTGGCGGCATCGGCATAGTCCTTGGGATACCTGGCTTCAAAGTCGCCCTGCCAGTCGGTACCGGAGTAATCATCGGATTTCCAGAGGACGCGGTCGCTGGTGTTATTGAGAATTTCCCAGCTTTCATCGCCCTCGGCAAAGCCAAACACCTCCGGGGTGGCCTTATCGAAGTTGAAATTGTATTTTCCAATGAAGCTGGTGGTTCTTCCGTCATACCAGAAAACCACGATTGGGAAACCGTCAATGGCCTGGCGGATTTTGCTGTCCTGCTTCTGGGGCTCCGTCCGGAAGGGACAGGTATCCTCATAGAGCCGGGCCAGTTCCACGTTGTTGGCGCCCTCGGAGGATGCCACATCCGCCTTGAAGGTGAAGGTGTTGGTCGGCACAGAGTCCGGGCGCAGCTTATAGGTCTCCTGCGTGTTGCCGCTGGGGTCCACAAAACCGCCCTTGAACTTGATCTTGTAGTTCTTCCGGGCGTAATACTGGGAGGACGTACCCTGGACATCCACTTCTGCTCCGGTGAAGGTAAACGAGCGGCTTGCATTGATGGGATCGGTGTAGTAGCCGCCCATCACCTTCACATCGCCCTTGTACTGGGGCAGTTCCGTGCCGTCCAGCACCAGATACGGCAGGTCCTTCGGCAGCTGGGCAATCACGATCTGGGAGTAGGCGTCAAATACATGGTTGCGGCTGTACCGCTCCAGCATGGTTTCCACTACCTGGGTGTCGGCAATCCAGTTGTTCAGAATCTGGTGCCGGGTCAGGTCGTTGTCATAGACGCGGATGCAGTAGAGGTCAATGGTGGCATCCCGGGAGCCGATGGTGATATTCACCGGCACAGTCTGGGCAAAGTCATCATCCGCAGGGTACTGCACCACACCGGACATGATGCCGCACAAGTAGCAGTAAATCAGCCGATTGGCAGCTTTCTTCTCCACCACAAAGGCAAGGCGCAGATGCTCGTTTTCCTTGTAGCGGGTGGTGATCTCCTTCTGCTCCGAGCGCAGGGTCGCCAGCTGGGGCGTGATGGAGATGCCGCGACTGCCGCTCATACAGGACAGCACCACCGCGTCATAATTCATAACATCCCGGGTAGCAAACTCAATCTCGATGGTCTTGCCGGTGGTACGGAAGTCCTTTCCGAAGGGCTGCACCGGAATGGTCAGCGTGGCATCGCCGGACACACGAAGAACCGGA
>SFQY01000092.1 GCA_004562395.1 bacterium
GGGGGCAATGTCATCAACTTAAGGTGCTTCCGTAGGGGCCGATACCCACATCGGCCCTTCCAAACGTTACGAATTCGCCGCAGTATGGTACCAAAAGGATACCATTCCCCGCGGGGCGATGTGGGCATCGCCCCCTACGGCGCGGTGGTCGATGCTTAAGTTGATGACATTGCCCTCGGGGGAAGGTGTCACGGCGAAGCCGTGACGGATGAGGGGAAAACGCGGCAATTACAGCAGACGTAACGAAAAACAGAGAATTTCCAACAGGTTACTCCTGTTTACCTGTGATAAAACCCTTTGGTGCGGCGACCCCTCATCCGCCCCAGTGTGCGCACTGGGGCACCTTCCCCCGAGGGGGAAGGTTTTGGGGTGTTACGCTAAACGATCATTTTCCAATGGAGGATATATGGAACTGGATAAAGATTTGGCTGCCCGGCAGGAGGCGCGGGAGCTGGCAAGAGAGGCGGAAGCTGCTCAGCGGCAGCTGGCGGCATTTTCCCAGGCCCAGCTGGACAGTATCGTGGAGGCCGTTGCCGGGGCCTTTGCCAAAGAGGCCTCAGTATTGGCACAGATGGCGGTCAGTGAAACAGGCTTCGGCAATGTGGAGGACAAGACCGCCAAGAACCTCTTTGCCTCGGAGCGGGTGGCTCAGGCCGTACGGGGAATGAAAACCGTGGGAATCCTGAAGGAGGAAGGGAGGCTCTGGGAGATCGGGGTGCCGGTGGGGGTCATTGCCGCCATCGTTCCCAGCACCAACCCTACCTCCACGGTGTGCTATAAGACCATGATCGCACTGAAGGCCGGAAATGCCATTGTGTTTTCCCCTCATCCCAAAGCCATAGCCTGTACCCGGAGGGCTGCGCAGATCGTGGCGGAAGCGGCGGAAAAGGCGGGAGCGCCCAGGGGGGCGGTGGCGTGCCTGAGTATCCCAGCCCTGGCCGGGTGCCAGGAGCTGATGGCCGCGGACCCGGTGCGGCTGATTCTGGCCACCGGCGGTCCCGCCATGGTGAAGGCGGCTTATTCCTCCGGCAAGCCTGCCATCGGCGTGGGCGCGGGTAACGGACCGGCCTATATCCACCACAGCGCGGACGTGGCCCACGCCATGACCTGCATCGCCCGCTCCAAGACCTTCGACAACGGTACGGTCTGCGCCTCGGAGCAGAGCATCATCGTGGAAAAGCCTCTGGAGGAGCAGGTCCGGGCCGAGGGACGGCGGCAGGGGTTCTATTTCATGGACACCCAGGAGGCAGGAAAGCTGGGGAAACTGCTGTTCCGGCCCAACGGGACCCTGAATCCGGAGATCGTGGGTAAGAGTGCCGAACGACTGGCGGAGCTGGCGGGCTTTCCGGTGCCCCAGGGCACGAAGGTGCTGGTGGCCCGGGAGCAGGAGGCAGGCCCTACCCGGCCCTACTCCATGGAAAAGCTCTGCCCGGTGCTGGCCTTCTTCGTCATGGACAGCGAGGAAGCGGTGCTGGAAAAGTGCATGGAGGTGCTGCGGCATGAGGGCAGCGGCCACACCTTTGCCATCCACGCTATGGACGAAGGGGTCATCCGGCGGTTCGCGGCGAAGATCCCCGTGTCCCGGTTCCTGGTGAATACCCCGGCGGCCCTGGGAGGTATCGGCGCCACCACGGAGTTGTTCCCGGCCCTGACCCTGGGCTGCGGCGCGGTGGGAGGCAGCAGTACCTCCAACAATATCTCCCCTCTGGACCTGATCAACCTGCGCCGGGTGGCCTGGGATACGGAGACGGCATACCATCACCGGACCACCGTAAATTCCGACCTGGTGGAGCTTCTGGCGGAGAAAATATTACAGCGCTTAGGGTAAAGCGGCAGAGGACCGCATCACAGACACGACCTGCCGTGAATGCGTGCTTGGTGCGGTGATCGTCGTTACTGGTGTAAATGATCGTTTATCTCTGAATCCATCGTTTTCCAACGCACCATTCGTAGGGCGGGGTCATGACCCCGCCGAACAGGTTGGAAACGCAGTCTGGCAGAATAGACGCAAATGCCTGAAACCATAGGTGCGTCGGCGGGGTCATGACCCCGCCCTACGGGCCCAGAGGATGTAATTCCAGCGCGGGAGTTCGTAACGCATTAGCCGCGGGCCTTGCCCGCATAAACGATCATTTATGCCCATTTTCATGCTTTGCCTACATTCGGTTATTCGTATTAGGAGGAAATTATGGACGGACAGGAATTACATGCTTTGATGGAGGCGGTGACCCGGCGGCTCTTTGTGGAGCTGGAGGCCTCCGGACGGCATGTGCATGTTACCCGGGAACAGGCGGAAGTCCTGTTCGGGCATCCCCTGACGCCCCAGCGTCCCTTGTCCCAGCCGGGGCAGTATCTGGCGCAGGAGCGGGTTACAGTCATCGGGCCAAAGGGGGAATTCCGGAATGTGGCGGTTCTCGGCCCGGAACGGAAAGAGGGGCAGGTGGAAATATCCCTGACGGACGGAAGAAGCTTAGGCATCGACGCCCCGGTGCGGCTGTCCGGGGATGTGAAGGGCAGCGCCGGGGCAGTGCTGGTGGGCAGCCGGGGCCGGGTCACTCTGGAGCAGGGAGTCATCGCGGCAAAGCGGCACATCCATCTGACTCCGGAGGCTGCCCAGGGGTTTGGGGTCCGGGATAAGCAGATCGTGAAGCTGCGGACCCTTACCGGCCGTCCCGTGACCTTTGAGGATGTGGTGGTGCGGGTGAGCCCGGACTTTGCCCCCTATGCCCACCTGGACTATGATGAGGCCAACGCCTGCGGTTTCCGAAAAGGCGACCTGGGGAGGATCCTGCCATGATCCGGGCGCTGCTCATCGGAAGGGAGCCGGGGACGGAGCTGGGCTACCACTATGTGGCGGAGCCGCCCTATGACGCGGTGGTCATCGGCTCCCTGAGTCTGGCGGAGCTTCTGTGGTTCCGGGAGGAACGGGTTTTGACAGCGCTGGCGGAGGAAAAGCCGGTGTATCTGTACACCCCGGGGCTGCCGGCGGCTCCGAAGAACCGGGCACTGGCGGGAAGCCTGACGGCGGCCCAGCGGGAGCTGAAGAACTGGGGGGTCCTGTTCACCGACGGCGGGCGGAAGAAACTGATCACCGCGGAGGAGGCCCGGATTCTGCGGGCCTCCGGACGGATGCCCAGCCCAGGAGCGGTACTGACACCCCTGGCGAAGGAAATTTTGGAGGGAACGAAATGAAGGTCGGAAAAGTTGTTGGATCCATCTGGGCCACCCGAAAGGCTGCCTGCCTGCAGGGACAGACCTTTCTCGTGGTGGAGAGCTGCGGAGAGGAGATCGTAGCCGCAGACCAGGTGGGAGCCGGCGCGGGCGACCGGGTGCTGCTGGCCACGGGAACGGTGGCTTCCCGGTACTGCATGGACGCTCCGGTGGATGCCGCCGTGGTGGCCATCGTGGACGAAAAGGGAAAATGAGAAATGCGGATGGATTCATGATCGCTTCGCGGACCCGGGCCGCAGCGAATGCGCGCTTGGTGCGGGGATCATCGTTACTGGTGTAAATGATCGTTTAGCGGCCCAACGGCCCCCTCTGACGAGGGGGCTGTCAGCGAAGCTGACTGGGGGAGAGAAAGCCTGAAAGCTTTCGCATTCCTGGGTACGCTCACAGCAACCTTCGGAGCGTAAACGATCATTTATCTGACGATACAGGGGGGATGGATGGTATGTCCTTTGATGAAATACTGATCGCGGTGATGGCTGGGTTCGCGGTTTTGGGGGCCATTGACCGGATCTTTGGAAACCGCTTTGGGTTGGGGCAGGAGTTTGAGAACGGCGTTCTGGCCATGGGCTCGCTGGCGCTGGCCATGGTGGGGATCGTGTCCCTGGCTCCGGTGCTGGCGGCGGTGCTGAAACCGGTGGTGGTTCCGGTCTACGGTTTCCTGGGGGCGGATCCTGCCATGTTCGCCGGGACCATCCTGGCCAATGACATGGGCGGTGCGGCGCTGGCTGCCCAAATGACGGAGGATCCCCAGGCGGCACTGCTGGGCGGTGTCCTGACGGGGGCCATGCTGGGAGCTACCATTGTGTTCACCATTCCCGTGGCCATGGGGATCCTGGAGGAACGGGACCGGCCTGCCATGGCAAAGGGGATCCTCTGCGGCATCGTGACCATTCCCATCGGCGTCTTTGTGGGCGGTATGGTGGCAGGCTTTCCTGTGGGCATGGTGCTGCGCAACCTGCTGCCCATTGTGCTGATCGCGCTGCTGATCGCCCTGGGGCTGTGGCGGGCGGAAACGGCCATGGTCAGAGGCTTTGAGATTTTCGGGAAGATCGTGGTCATTGTGGTGACCCTGGGCCTGGCGGCGGCCATCGTGGAGGCTCTGACAGGGCTGGTGCTGATCCCCGGGATGGCTCCCATTTCTGAGGGCTTCCAAACCGTAGGAACCATTGCCATTGTGCTGGCGGGGGCATTCCCGCTGGTGTTTGTCATCACCAAGCTGCTGCGCAGGCCCCTGATGGCCCTGGGACGGCGTCTGGGCATCAACGACGCCGCCGCGGCGGGGCTCATTGCCAGCCTGGCCAATTCCATCGCCGCCTTTGGCATGGTGAAGGACATGAACCAGCGGGGCAAGGTCATCAACATCGCCTTTGCCGTATCGGCGGCCTTTGTGTTCGGCGACCACCTGGGCTTTACGGCGGGCTTCGCTCCGGAGATGATCGGCCCCATGATCGCGGGCAAGCTGGCCGGCGGCGTCAGTGCGGTTGCGGTGGCTATGTGGCTGACGAGAAAGGAAACGCAGTAGCGTTCGAAATCGCGCGAGAAAGGATCGTTTAGCGGCCCAACGGCCCCCTCTGACGAGGGTGGTGCTCCGCGCAGCGAATCAAAATATTCATGATTGCCGGTGACAATCATACCTAAATGTATGCTGTCAGCGAAGCTGACTGGGGGAGAGAAAGCCTGAAAGCTTTCGCATTCCTGGTAAATTCGGGAAAAGACGGAACATTTTCTCTCCCTCAGTC
>SFQY01000038.1 GCA_004562395.1 bacterium
TAAGATGTCGCCGTTCCTCATCCGCCCCAGTGTGCGCACTGGGGCACCTTCCCCCCGGGGGAAGGTATTGCCCACTGCACAGCTAAACGATCATTTATCTTACCAAACAACCCCGGCGGGACCGCTGCGCTTACCAAAAGTATTCCCCGGAGCTGTCAGATGATACCAGAAAATTTTTTGGCGGTTTTTCACAAAAAAATCCGGCGGGGCCAATGCCGGCAACAAAATTTGACACCGATTTTTTACAATTTGTAAACTTTTTCGCTTCCTTTCCTCAGGAAAAACTTTCCTTCCTAAAGCCGCGTGACATAACCTTTCCGCATCCCGCCGCCGGATTATGCAAACCGGTATTCATGTTTTCCACAAGGAGGGCGGAAAACGCAAAGAAGCAAAATACCTGTTGATAACTCTGAGTTTTCCACATTCTCCACATGTTTTTCCACAGGTGTTATCCACAGCCTCTGTGAATTGTGGATATTCAATTTGGTTCACATAACTGCCGGCGACGGTTTTCGAGGGATTTCCCACTTTTTTGCGGGTCGTGGATTTCACCATGGGAGGTTTTTTGTGCAAAAATTTTTCTCTTGACAAGGCCCCGGAAGCCGGGTATTCCACAGCCGCCCTCCCGGCCTCCGGCAGAGGCTGCAGGCCGCCCTCCCGGCAGACGGCGCCTTTTTTGCGGAAACAGCCCCTTCCCCTGCCCCCTTTGGGTCCGGGGTCTGAAAAAAATCTCAAAAAGGGGTTGATTTTGTTTGACAGAAGCGCTATAATGTGTGTCTGTATGGAAAGCTAGCTAGAAGGAGGTGGAATCCATGCCCAACATCAAGTCCTCTAAGAAGGATGTCATTGCTTCCAAGATCTCTTATGAGAGGAACAAGGCGAACAAGTCTGCGCTGAAGACCGACCTGAAGAAGTTCGACGCCGCTCTGACTGCCGGTGACAAGGCCGCCGCCGAGGCTGCCTACAAGAACGCCGTCAAGGCTGTCGACCAGGCTGTCGTCAAGGGTCTGCTGCACAAGAACAATGCTGCCCGCAAGAAGAGCAGCATGACGCTGAAGCTGAACAAGCTGGCCTGATCTCTCTGAAAATATCTCCCTCCCGGCTTTTCCGGAGGGAGTTTTTTCATGCCCGCTGGACCATTTTTCCGGCGCCGTCGACATTTGTTTACAAATTCCCGTTGCACCGGAACCCAGTTTTTACTATAATAAAAGAAAATCCGCCCGGAGGTGAGTCCATGGCCAGGCTGTCCGATCCCGTTACCATATTAAAAGGCGTAGGTCCCACCCGGGCCAAGCAATTCGCCAATCTGAATATTTTCACCCTCCGGGACCTGATCTGTCACTTTCCCCGGGGCTACGAGGACAGGACCCGGCTGGTCCCCATTGAGAAGCTGGAGGTGGATGTCCCCGCCTGCTTCCGGGCCATGGTCATGAATACCCCCCGGACCTCCCACGTCCACAAGGGCCTGGACATCACCAAGGTCCAGGTGGCCGACCACACCGCCCGGCTGTCCCTGACCTTTTTCAACAACCGCTACGCGGCGGAGCAGCTTCAGTACGGACGGGAGTACATTTTTTACGGCGCGGTCACCGGAGACTTCATCGGGTACAATATGACCAATCCCGTGTTCGAGGAGCTGAATTCCCAGCCTGTGACCACCCGGCGGGTGCTGCCCATCTACCCGCTGACGGCGGGTCTGACCAATTCCGCCCTGCTCAAGGCGGTGCGGCAGGCCCTGGCCATCTGCGACCCTCCGGCGGAGATCCTGCCCCCGGAGGTCCGGGAGGCCTACGGTATTCTCCCCGCCAGCCGGGCCTACACCGCCATTCATGAGCCCGCTTCCATGGAGGAGGCGGAGCAGGCGAAAAAGCGGCTGGTCTTTGAGGAATTTTTTGTCTTCTCTGCCGGTCTTTCTCTGATGCGGGCGGCCCGGGCGGAGAAAAAAGCGGCGCCCTACACCAACCTGGATCTCCGGCCCTTCCGCGCCGCCCTGCCCTTCACCCTCACCGGCGCCCAGGAGCGGGCCATCGGGGAAATTCTGGAGGATTTCCGCCGGGGCGCTCCCATGAACCGTCTGATCCAGGGGGACGTGGGCAGCGGAAAAACCATGGTGGCCGCCGCGGCCATCTACTGTGCCGCCGGGAACCACAAGCAGTCGGCCCTGATGGCCCCCACGGAAATTCTGGCGGAGCAGCATTTCGGCTCCCTGCGGAATCTTTTGGAGCCTCTGGGCATCCCGGTGGCTCTGCTCACCGGCTCCATGACCCCGAAGGAAAAACGGACCGTCCGGGAGCGGATCGCTTCCGGAGAGGTCCAGGCTGTCATCGGCACCCACGCCCTGCTGACCGAGGCCACCCAGTTCAATGATCTGGGGCTGGTCATTGCCGACGAGCAGCACCGCTTCGGCGTGGGCCAGCGCTCCCGGCTGTCCGCCAAGGGCGACGATCCCCACCTGCTGGTCATGTCCGCCACCCCCATCCCCAGGACCCTGGCGCTGCTGATGTACGGCGACCTGGACGTGTCCGTGCTGGACGAGCTGCCCCCGGGCCGGGAGGCGGTGGATACCTTCCTGGTGGGCGAGAGCTACCGCCCCCGGATCAACGCCTTCATCCGCAGGCAGGTGGAGGAGGGCCACCAGTGCTTCGTGGTCTGTCCGGCGGTGGAGGAAAACGAGGAGCTGGGTGTCAAGGCGGCCACCGCCTGGGCCGAAACCCTCCAGAAAACCGTCTTCCCCGATCTGCGGGTAGCGCTGCTGCACGGCCAGATGAAGGGAGCGGAGAAGGAAGCCGCCATGGCCTCCTTCGCCCGGGGGGAAGCGGATGTGCTGGTGGCCACCACGGTCATCGAGGTGGGCGTGGACGTTCCCAACGCCACGCTGATGGTCATTGAGGACGCGGACCGGTTCGGACTGTCCCAGCTTCACCAGCTTCGGGGCCGGGTGGGCCGGGGGAAGGCGAAAAGCTACTGCATCCTCACCACCCACAACCGCAACCCCGAGACGCTGCAGCGGCTGAAAGCCCTGTGCAAAACCACCGACGGCTTCAAAATCGCCGAGGAAGACCTGAAGCTCCGGGGCCCGGGAGATTTCTTCGGCTCCCGGCAGTCCGGCCTTCCCGCCTTCCGGGTAGCGGATCTGAGCTTCGACCTGGCCACCCTGAAGCAGGCCCAGGCGGCCTCCGCCCACTGGATCGACGCCAACGGCACCTCCGACACCCCGGAGGCCGCGGCCCTGCGGGAGCGGATCGGGGAGCTGTTCGCCCGGTCGGAGGGGACCATGAATTGATGATTCGCCGGAAACGGCTGTTCTTTGGAGAAACCTACTATCGAAAGGATGCATTTTTATGAAAAAGCGACTGATTCTGTGCGCGCTGGCGGCGCTGATGCTGCTGACCGTCCTGGCTCCCGGAGCCATGGCCCTGCAGACCAACATCGCCAGCGGCACCTGCGGTGATGGGATCAACTGGTCCCTGGACGGCTATACCCTGACCATCTCCGGCAGCGGCGAGATGGCGGAGGGCTCTCCCTGGTCGGACCACAAGGACCACATTGAGGACATCGTGTTCACCGGCGGCATCACCAAGATCTGCGACGAGGCCTTCTCCGGCTATGACCGGGTGAAGACCGTGGACTTCGGCGATTCCCTGGTGGAGATCGGAAAGCGGGCCTTTTACGGCTGCGACAAGATCGCCTACATCCATCTGCCCGCCACCTTCCGGATCTTCGGCGCGGAGTGCTTCCGGGACTGCTCCGCTCTGCAGTATGTCTACTGCGACGGCGGTATGCCCAGGTTCAACGACAGCTGCCTGTGGACGGGCAATTACATCTCCGTCTTCTACCCGGGCAACAACCCCTGGCCCCAGGAGGCCGTCTCCCAGCTGGTCAGCAATTTCGGCGGGCGGCTGAGCATTCTGATGGGCAGCTTTGACGCTTCCACCGTTGCGGCCAACCTGGCCCCCAAGGAGACGGAGGAGACGAAGGAAACGGAGGCATCTGAGACCCGGGCCGCCGAGGAAACGGAAGCGGCTGCAGCCGTGGTGACGGAAACACCTACCGTCCCCGTCACGGAGCCGGAAACCGTTCCCACCACCGCGCCCACCACCGTTCCCACCACGGAAGCCACCGTTCCCACCACCCAGGCCACGGAGCCCCCCACCCAGTCTCAGACGGAGCCCTTCACCTTCCCCACGGAGCCCACCAAAGACCCCACCATGGTGGAAAAGGTGGGCGGCAACGGCTGGATCGGTATGGTGCTGGTGGCGGCGGTGCTGACCTTCCTGCTGATAGGCGCCCTGATCGTCCGGGGTGCCAGCCACAAGGGCGGCAAGTATCGGGAGTAAGGACCCGAAAAACGTCAAAAACTCTGCCGCGATTGAATATACTCTAAAAAAACTTTGATATGAGGGAGATTTTCCATGGGAGCGTCAAATATACAAAGAGACTCCTTTTTCTCGCAGCTGATGAAGCTGGTGGTACCCATTGCGGTGCAGAGCTTCATGCTGGCGCTGGTCAGCGTAACGGACGCGGTGATGCTGGGACGGCTGGATCAGCAGTCCATGGCTTCGGTATCTCAGGCGGGCAATGTGCAGTTCTTCCTGAACCTGCTGGTGACCGGCTTCAGCATCGGCGTGGGCATCATGACCGCCCAGTACTGGGGCAAGGGGGACGGCAAATCCATTGAGATGATCGCCCCCCTGGGTTTGAAAATCATTCTGGTTCTGGGCGGGGCGGTGACCCTGGCGGCACTGTTCGCCCCCACCACGCTGATGACCATTCTCACCAGCGACCAGACCCTGATCCCCCTGGGAGCCCAATACCTGCAGATCGTGGCTCCCTCCTATTTCCTGTGCGGCATTACCCAGGTTTATTTCGCCCTGATGAAAAACACCGGGCACACCACGGAAAGCTCCACCATCAGCTCCGTGGCGGTGGTGGTGAACATCGTACTCAACGGCGTGTTCATCTTCGGCTGGCTGGGGGTTCCCGCCATGGGCATCCAGGGCGCGGCATTGGCTACGGTCATTGCCCGGCTGGTGGAATTGCTCCTGGCCATAGCGGTCACCAAGCGCAAGGGCAATGTACAGCTGCGGTGGAAGGGCCTGCTGGAGAAGGCGGACAAGCTGCTCTATCAGGATTTTCTGCGCTACACCATGCCCGTCATCGGAGCCAGCCTGGTTTGGGGCATTGCCTATATGTCCTACTCCGTGGTGCTGGGCCACATGGACGGAGACGCGGTGGCCGCGAATGCCATCATTTCTGTGGCAAAGAACCTGATCTCCTGCCTGATTCGCGGCTTAGGCGGCGGCGCGGGCATCATGATCGGCAATCTGCTGGGCGCCAATCTGCTGAGCAAGGCCAAGTCCTACGCCGCGCGGCTTACAAAGCTTGCCGCCGTCGTGGGCATCTGCACCGGAGCGGCGCTGGTGGCGCTGACCCCGGTCATTATGAACATCACGGAACTGACCCCCAAGGCTGCCGAATACCTGAAGGTCATGATCGTTTTCACGGGCTTAAACATTGCGGCCCAGTCCGTAAACCATGTGGTGCTGGACGGTATCTTCGGAGCGGGAGGCGATGCCAGGTTCGACATGAACACCAACATCATCTTCATGTGGTGCATCTGTGTTCCCCTGAGCCTCATGGCGGCTTTCTGGTGGAATCTCCCTGCTCCGGTGGTGTTCTGCCTGTGCAATATGGATGAGATCATCAAACTGCCGGTGGTGTTTGTCCATTACCGCAAGTACATTTGGCTGAGAAATATCACAAGAGAAATGGCATAAGCTTTGGGAGCCTCCTGAAAAAGGAGGCTCCTGTCTTTTCCTGGGTAACGATTCGGTCGTACCCCCAAGTTTCTCATATAAATGATCGTTTATGTTTGCACTCACTGTAGGGCGGGGGCTTGCCCCCGCCGACGCACCTATGGTTATACATATTTGCGTTTGACGCAGCAGATTGTGGTCGGCGGGGGCAAGCCCCCGCCCTACGATGGGTGCAATATGAATCGGTGCGTCGGTGCGATAAACGATCATTTATCTGCGTTAAACCGGCAAGCATTAAAGGAATTTTAACAACTTCCGGGAAAATCACTCATTTTTTGGCTTTCCCGGAAGTATTTTTGTTTGTAACGGAAAAAATAAAAAAGTGGTTGTAAGTTTGTAAAAAATGATGTAAAATAATATGACCTGTAAAATGCAAAAATACGCGAAGAACTCGCTTTTGGGAGGTACACATATGGAAAAACCCATTGTTCTGGTCATTATGGACGGCGTCGGCAAGGGCGACGGCGGCAGCGGCGACGCGGTGAAGGTCGCCAACACCCCCACTCTGGACCGTCTTCTCAGCACCTGCCCGCATACTTATCTGAAGGCCCACGGCACCGCCGTCGGCCTGCCCAGCGACGACGATATGGGCAACTCCGAGGTGGGCCACAATGCCCTGGGCTGCGGCCAGGTCTACTCTCAGGGTGCCAAGCTGGTGGGAGAGTCCATCGAAAACGGTGCGCTGTACGCCTCCGGCACCTGGAAGGACCTGGTGGCCAACGCGGTTTCCGGCAAGGCCATGCACTTTTTGGGCCTGCTGTCCGACGGCAATGTCCACTCCAACATTCATCACCTCATCGCCCTGCTGCGGCAGGCCCACGCCGAGGGCGTCAAGCGGGCCTACTGCCACATCCTGCTGGACGGCCGTGACGTGCCCGCCACCTCCGCTCTGGAGTATGTGGACCAGCTGGAGGCGGTGCTGACTGAGCTGAACACCGACGGCTGCGACTACGCCATCGCCTCCGGCGGCGGCCGTATGCAGATCACCATGGACCGTTACGAAGCCAACTGGGCCATGGTGGAAAAGGGCTGGCGGACCCACGTCCAGGGCCAGGGCCGGATGTTTGCCTCCGCGAAAGAGGCCATTGAAACCTACCGGGCCGAGACCGGCTGCATCGACCAGGACCTGCCCGCCTTCGTGGTGGCCCGCAACGGCGAGCCTGTGGCGAAGATCGCCAACGGGGACAGCGTGATCCTGTTCAACTTCCGGGGCGACCGGGCCCAGGAGATTTCCCTGGCCTTCGACCGGAAGGACTTTGACAAGTTCGACCGGGGGGACTACACCGGCGTCAAGTTCGCCGGTATGCTGCAGTACGACGGGGACCTGAACATTCCCGAACACTATCTGGTGCAGCCTCCCGTCATCACCAACACCCTGACCGAGGTCCTGTGCAAGGCCGGCATCCATGAGTACGCCCTGTCCGAGACCCAGAAATACGGCCACGTCACCTACTTCTGGAACGGCAACCGCTCCGGCAAGGTGGACGAGAGCCTGGAGGTCTACGAGGAGATCCCCTCCGACGTGATCCCCTTCGAGCAGGCTCCCGCCATGAAGTCCAAGGAGATCACCGAGAAGATGGTGGAGAATATGGCGTCCGGGAAGTTCCAGTTCCTGCGCTGCAACTATCCCAACGGCGACATGGTGGGCCACACCGGTGTCATGGAAGCCGTTGTCTATGCCATGGAGTGCGTGGACCGTGGGCTGGCCGCCATTCTGGAGGCCGCCGACAAGTACGGCTACACCGTCCTGATCACCGCCGACCACGGCAACGCCGACCAGATGACCGAGACCAAGAAGGGCAAGACCTCCGTCCGGACCGCCCACTCCCTGAACCCCGTTCCCTTCATCATCTATGACAAGGATCACGACTGGGTCATCAAGGAGGGCAAGTACGGCCTTGCCAATGTGGCTCCCACCGTCGTGAAAATGATGGGTCTGACCGCGCCCGACTGCTGGGAAGACAGCATGGTCTAATGGAAAGATATCAGATACAAGATATGCATAACGAGGTTATCTTATATCTTATATCTCATATCTCATATCTTTCACCCGTTTTATTTGCTACTGAACTTTCAATTGGGGGTACTGATTTATGATTCGTCACGAAAACGAAAACGGCAGCGTCAACGTCAGCACCAATGTCTATACGGACATCGTCGGCACCGCGGCAGCCAACTGCTTCGGCGTCAAGGGCATGGCTGCCCGCAGCCTCACCGATGGGGTGTACCATCTGCTGCGGAAGGAATCCGTGGGCAAGGGCGTGCGCATCACCTTCAACGAGGACAATTCCATCACCATTGACCTGCACATCATTGTGGACAACAACGTGAACCTGAACGCCGTGGGCGCCTCCATCATTTCCGAGGTTCGCTATGTGGTCACCCAGTGTACCGGCACGGAGGTTCGTGCCGTAAACGTCTATATCGATTCTATGATGATCGGTTAAGGATTCGGAGGTAACGTAAATTGAAGCAAATCATCAACGGCGCCGATCTTCGCAGAATGATTATCAGCGCGGCCGCCGCCATCGAAATGAGCAAGCAGGCCTTAAATGAGCTGAACGTGTTCCCTGTTCCTGACGGCGATACCGGCACAAACATGTCCATGACCATCAACGCCGCCGCCGCGGATCTGCGCAAGGCCGAGGATCC
Source organism: bacterium (assembly GCA_004562395.1). GTDB lineage: Bacteria > Bacillota > Clostridia > Oscillospirales > Oscillospiraceae > Faecousia. Next base: position 8,469 of record SFQY01000038.1, read on the forward strand.
GGACCTGACCCAGGCCTCCAAGATCGCCGCCTCCGCCATGCTGCGGGGCGCCCGGGGCAACTCCGGCGTCATTCTGTCCCTGCTGTTCCGGGGCATCTCCAAGAAGCTGAAGGGCGCAGAGGACTGCGACGGTGTTCTGTGGGCCGCCGCCCTCCAGGAGGGCGTGGACGCCGCCTACAAGGCCGTCATGAAGCCCGCTGAGGGCACCATTCTGACCGTGGCCCGTCTGGCCGCCGCCAAGGCCGACGAAGCCTCCAAGGAGAATAACTTCATTGAGTTTGTTCAGGAGGCCGCCATCGCCGAGGCCAAGGTCGCCCTGGCCAACACCGTCAACCAGAACCCCGTGCTGAAAAAGGCCGGTGTGGTGGACGCCGGCGGCAAGGGCTGGCTGGTGGCTCTGGAGGCCATGCTCTGCGCCCTGCGGGGCGAGGACGTGGTAGCCGCCGGGGAAAGCACCGTTACCGAGGTCAAGGACAGCGCGGACTTCTCCGACTTCAACACCGAGGACATCACCTTCTCCTACTGCACCGAGTTCATTATTTCCCGGGAAAATGACCGGGATCCGGAAGCCCTCCGGGCTTTCCTCAGCGAGCTGGGCGACAGCCTTGTGCTGGTGGACGACGACGAGATCATCAAGGTCCATGTCCATACCAACGATCCCGGCACCGCCCTCCACGAGGCCATCAACTATGGCTCCTTCGTAACGGTGAAAATCGAGAACATGCGTCTGCAGCACACCGAGAAGGTCATGACCGAGCAGGAGCTGGCTCCCAGGATTGCCGAGCCGGAAAAGCCCTTGGGCGTGGTTTCCGTCTGCGCCGGCGAGGGTCTGGCGGACGTGTTCACCAATCTGGGCGTGGACGCCATCATCTCCGGTGGCCAGACCATGAACCCCAGCACCCAGGACATCCTGGAGGCTGTGAACACCGTCCCCGCCGAGACCGTATTCGTGCTGCCCAACAACAAAAACATCATCATGGCAGCCGAGCAGGTGGATGCCCTGACCCCCAAGCACGTGGTCGTCATCCCCTCCAAGACCGTTCCCCAGGGCGTCACCGCCATGCTGAACTTCAACCCGGAGGGAACCGTGGAGGAGAACACCCAGGCCCTGACCGAGGCTCTGGGCACCGTGGACACCATGCAGATCACCTATGCCGCCCGGAATTCCGACTTCGACGGCTATGACATCCATGCGGGCGACTACCTGGCCCTGTACGGCAATCAGCTCTTCGGCACCAGCCAGGATATCAAGGTCCTGCTGAGATCCCTGGCCGAGAAGGTCCGGGACGACGGCAAGGAATACGTCACCATCTACTACGGCGCCGACGTGAAGGAAAAGCACGCCCAGAAGGCCGCGGACCTCTTCGCCGATATCTGCCCCAACGCGGATATAAACCTGCTCAACGGCGGCCAGCCTGTATATTACTACCTGATCTCCGCGGAATAAACAAGCAGCCGGCCCGCTGCCCACTGGGAAGAGGGCTGTTAGGGAAGCTCTGATTAAACCGGCAGGCATTGACGGCAGCCAATTCACCGTCAGCCAAAGGCGGTTTATTCAGAGTTTCCTTAGCTTTATCCCGGCTTTGGTCAGGGAAAATGATCGTTTAGTGCAGCACCCAAAAAACCTTCCCCCTCGGGGGAAGGTGGCACGGCGAAGCCGTGACGGATGAGGGGAGAACGTAGAGATTTCTGAGGTGATAACGATAAAAGGGGATACTTTCGACCTTGTACTTCTGTTTTGGCACGGAGAAAAATTCGGCACGCTAGCCCCTCATCCGCCCCAGCGTGCGCGCTGGGGCACCTTCCCCCGAGGGGGAAGGTTTTGGGGTACAAGCGTAAACGATCATTTATCCAAATCACGTCCGCAGGACAACCCCTAAGCGGACGGCATTGTCCGGCAAGCATATGATAAAACAGGTCCCAAATCCGGAAGGAGGAACAGCCATTGCGGGAATTTCCCAAAGGCGGTATCATCGGAAAGCTTTACCATGCCGTCATGACCATGAAACAGCAGCACATTCCCCTTCACGCGGCCTACGCTGCCTACTTTATCATTCTGTCCATGTTCCCGGCGCTGCTTCTGCTTCTGAGCATTCTGCGCTACACCGGGCTGCAGATTGAGAATCTGGCAGACCTGATCAGCGATTTTCTCCCCGCCGCCCTGACGGATATGGCCGATGAGCTGGTATTCAGCACCTACTTCAACGCCTCCGCCACCGTGGTGGGACTGTCCGCCCTGACGGCCTTGTGGTCTGCCAGCAAGGGCATCTACGGACTGCTGCGGGGGCTGAACGCCATCTACGGCGTCTCCGAAGACCGGGGCTACTGGTATACCCGGGGCATCAGCGTGGTGTACACCTTCGTCTTCTTTCTCATTCTGCTGCTGACACTGGTGCTCCATGTGTTCGGAAACACCATCATCGCAATGCTGACCATGGTGGATAACGAGGTGCTGATCTTTCTGATCGACCTCATCGACCTGCGGTTTTTCCTGCTGCTGATTCTTCAGAGCCTGGTCTTTACCCTGGCGTTCATGGCGCTTCCCAACAAGCGCAACGGCTTTTGGGAGAGCCTGCCCGGCGGCGTGCTGTCCTCCATCGGATGGATGGTATTTTCCGATCTGTATTCCATCTATGTGGAGAACTTCTCCAGCTACGCCAATATCTACGGCTCCGTCTACGCCATTGCCCTGAGTATGCTCTGGCTGTACTGCTGCATCAGCATCCTGTTCTACGGCGGCGCCCTGAACCGGTATCTGAAGGAGCGCAGATCCTGACCGCCTTCGCCGGAACCGGCGGAAAATATGGATGTTTTGTAAATTTTCGACACGTTTACTTCCTGTTCACAGCTTTTCCATAGAATGGGAGGAAAAGGAGGCCGCGGAATGTTTGGATATGTGACCGCCAACTGGAAAGAACTGGATAAACAGCAGCAGACACGCTACGGCGCGGTATACTGCGGGATCTGCCGCCGGATCCTGGCGCAATCGGGAAACACGGCCCGGCTGGGACTGAGCTATGACATGGCGTTTCTGGCTCTGCTGCTGATGAGCCTGTATGAGCCGGAGGAGGTCTCCGGCTCCGATGCCTGCCTTCTGCATCCGGTAAAGCACCGTCCCTGGGTGGACTCGCCCTATATCCAGTATGCCGCGGATATGAATGTGGTGCTGGCCTACTATAATTTCCTGGACGACTGGCAGGACGACGGCAAGCGCTCCGCCAAATGGATGGCCGGAGCCCTTGAAAAATGCGTGCCCTCCATTGAGGAGCGGTACCCCCGCCAGTGCGGTGCGGTAAGAGACTGCATCGGCCGCCTGTCGGAGCTGGAAAAGGCCGGCTGTGCCAATCCGGACGAGCCCGCCGGGGCCTTCGGCGCCATGATGGCCCAGCTTCTGACCGTTGCCGATGACCTGTGGGCTCCCACCCTGCGCCAGCTGGGGGATTCTCTGGGACGGTTCATCTATCTGCTGGACGCGGCCCTGGATTATGACAAGGACAAGCGAAAAGGAAAATACAATCCATATCTCGCCATGGGGACCGGAAAGGACTGGCCCCGGTGGGAGGAATACCTGGTGCTGACCATGGGCAGAGCCACGGCCGCTTTCGAAAAACTGCCCCTGGTACAGGACAAAGCGCTGCTGGACAACATCCTCTACAGCGGTGTCTGGGTTGGCTACAGAGGAAGACGGAAAGAGGAGGAGCCCCATCATGATTGACGATCCCTACAAGGTGCTGGGCGTCAGTCCGGACGCGTCGGACGAGGAGATCAAGCGGGCGTACCGGAACCTGGCGAAAAAATACCATCCGGACCTGAATCCCGGGGACCAGGAGGCCGCCCGGAAAATGCAGGAGGTCAACGCGGCCTACGAGCAGATCAAGAATCCGGAAAAAGCCGCCCAGTCCGGCCCCGGCGGCTATGGAAACGGCTACGGCGGCTACGGAAACGGCGGCGGCTACTACGACCCCTTCGGCGGTTACCGGCAGCAGCAGAGCTACGGCAGCCAGGCCGGCGACCAGTACCAGCAGGCGGCCTTCCAGTACCTGCGGTTCGGGCGTTATCAGGAGGCCCTGAATGTCCTGCAAAACTCCACCGACCGCAATGCCCGGTGGTATTACCTCAGCGCCCTGGCCAACGACGGCCTGGGCAACCAGGTCACCGCCCTGGAGCATATCCGCAGAGCGGTGAGCATGGACCCCGGCAACCGGGAATACCTGGACGCCCTGGAGCAGATCGAAAACGGCGGAGCCGCCTACCGTCAGCAGGCGGGGAACTTCCGGGGCTTCGCCATGGGCGGCAGTGCCTGTACCAACCTGTGCCTGTGCTATCTGATGCAGATGTTCTGCTGCGGAGGACGGGGTATGTTCTTCTGCTGCTGAGAAAGAAATTTCTCATTCCGTGGAGCTGATGCCCAATAGGAAAGCGGCATGTCCTGCGACAACCTGTAATCGAATTTCCTGGCACAGACATCCCAGGGAACTCATTATGCCCTGCATTTTTCCTGTTTTTCCTTTGAAAAACCACGGAAAATTTCCATAAAAATACAATTTTCCGGCGGGACGCCCCAGGGTGTCCCGCCATTTTTGTCCCTCCGGCGGTCCATCCGGACTTTTTGGATAAAATGTAAAAATTTTACGGAAAAATGTTTGCATTTTTCTAACACGTGTGATATACTATCTGAGCGTTACTAACATCAATCGAAAAAGATAATAAAACTGGCGAAAATGGAACGCCGAAAGAATTGAAAGGGGTATGAGAGATGTCTCATAAGTATGTCTATCTGTTTACCGAAGGCAACGGTAAAATGCGCGAGCTTCTGGGTGGCAAGGGTGCAAATTTGGCCGAAATGACCAACATTGGACTGCCTGTTCCCCAGGGCTTTACTATTTCTACGGAAGCCTGCACCAAGTACTATGAAGACGGCCGTCAGATCAACGACGAGATCAAGGCCGAGATTATGACCTACGTGGACAAGCTGGAAAAAATCACCGGCAAGAAGTTCGGTGACAAGGAAAATCCTCTGCTGGTTTCCGTCCGTTCCGGTGCCCGGGCCTCCATGCCCGGCATGATGGACACCATCCTGAACCTGGGCCTGAACGAAGACGTGGTGGCTGTTCTGGCTGCCAAGTCCGGCAACCCCCGCTGGGCCTGGGACTGCTACCGCCGGTTCATTCAGATGTATTCCGACGTGGTTATGGAAGTGGGCAAGAAGTACTTTGAGGCCCTCATCGACCAGATGAAGGAGAAGAAGGGCGTCACCCAGGATGTGGAGCTGGACGCCGAGGACCTGAAGGAACTGGCTATGCAGTTCAAGGCCGAGTATAAGGCCAAGCTGGGCGAGGACTTCCCCACCGATCCCAAGGAACAGCTGATGGGCGCCATCAAGGCGGTCTTCCGCTCCTGGGATAACCCCCGTGCCAACATCTACCGCCGTGAAAACGACATTCCCTACTCCTGGGGCACCGCCGTCAACGTTCAGTCCATGGCCTTCGGCAACATGGGCGACGACTGCGGCACCGGCGTCGCCTTTACCCGTAACCCCGCCACCGGTGAGAAGAAGCTCTTCGGTGAGTTCCTGACCAACGCCCAGGGCGAGGACGTGGTGGCCGGTGTCCGGACCCCCATGCCCATCTCCGAGATGGCCGAGAAGTTCCCCGAGGCCTTCGCCCAGTTCACCAATGTCTGCCAGATTCTGGAAAGCCACTACCACGACATGCAGGACATGGAGTTCACCGTGGAAGCCGGCAAGCTGTACATGCTCCAGACCCGTAACGGCAAGCGCACCGCCTCCGCCGCCCTGAAGATCGCCTGCGACCTGGTGGACGAGGGTATGATCGACGAAAAGCAGGCCGTGGCCATGATCGAGCCCCGGACCCTGGACACCCTGCTGCATCCCCAGTTCGACGCCAAGGCCCTGAAGGCCGCCCAGCCCATCGGCCGGGCTCTGGCCGCCTCTCCCGGAGCCGCCTGCGGCAAGATCGTCTTCACCGCTGAGGACGCCAAGGCCTGGGCCGACCGGGGCGAGAAGGTTGTGCTGGTCCGTCTGGAGACTTCCCCCGAGGACATCGAGGGCATGATGTCCGCTCAGGGCATTCTCACCGTCCGGGGCGGCATGACCTCCCACGCCGCCGTTGTGGCCCGGGGCATGGGCACCTGCTGCGTCTCCGGCTGCACCGAAATCAAGATGGACGAGGAGAACAAGAAGTTTGTCCTGGCCGGCAAGACCTTCCAGGAAGGCGACTGGCTGAGCCTGGACGGCTCCACCGGCTGCATCTACGACGGAAAGATCCCCACCGTGGACGCGGAAATCGCCGGTGAGTTCGGCCGCATCATGGCCTGGGCCGACAAGTACCGTGTTCTGAAGGTCCGCACCAATGCCGATACCCCCCGGGACGCCATCAAGGCCCGTTCCCTGGGCGCTGAGGGCATCGGCCTGTGCCGTACCGAGCACATGTTCTTCGAGGAAGGCCGTATCGCCTCCTTCCGGGAAATGATCTGCTCCGACACCGTGGAGGAGCGGGAGGCCGCGCTGGCCAAGATTCTGCCCATGCAGCAGGCTGACTTCGAGGCCCTGTACGAGGCCATGGAGAGCTATCCCGTCACCATCCGGTTCCTGGATCCTCCCCTGCACGAGTTCGTTCCCAACACCGAGGAGGAGATCGCCGAGCTGGCTGCCACCCAGGGCAAGACCGTCCAGCAGATCAAGGACATCATCGCCTCCCTGCACGAGTTCAACCCCATGATGGGTCACCGTGGCTGCCGTCTGGCCGTCACCTACCCCGAGATCGCCGCCATGCAGACCAAGGCCGTCATCCGGGCTGCCCTGGCCGTGAAGGGCCGTCATCCCGACTGGAACCTGGTTCCCGAGATCATGATCCCCCTCACCGGCGACGTGAAGGAGCTGAAGTACGTTAAGGACATCGTGGTCAAGGCCGCCGACGCGGAGATTGCCGCCTCCGGCATCGACCTGAAGTATGAGGTCGGCACCATGATCGAGATCCCCCGTGCCTGCCTGGTGGCCGACGAGATGGCCAAGGAAGCCGAGTTCTTCTGCTTCGGCACCAATGACCTGACCCAGATGACTTACGGCTTCAGCCGCGACGACGCCGGCAAGTTCCTGGAGGCCTACTACAGCGCCAAGATCTTCGAGAACGATCCCTTCGCCAAGCTGGACCAGACCGGCGTGGGCGCCCTGATGAAGATGGCCGTGGAAAAGGGCAAGGCCGTCCGTCCCACCCTGCACGCCGGCATCTGCGGCGAGCACGGCGGCGACCCCGTCAGCGTGGAGTTCTGCCACCGCATCGGCCTGGATTACGTCTCCTGCTCCCCCTTCCGCGTCCCCATCGCCCGCCTCGCCGCCGCCCAGGCTGCCATCAAGGATGGCAGGAATTAAGTGATTTTCAGAGGTTCGGAACTTTCCTGATTACCCAAGCGGTTGCCAAAGCATACATGTATGCAATCTCACCCCTGCGCAGAGTGCATCGGTTTCGTGACATTCAGGTAAATCTCTATATCTAGCACAGATCCCCAACCGCTTCACGGCGGTTGGGGATTTTTGCGTTTATAGGAATCGGCTCCGGGGCACATTCGATTTATCTGCCCTCCTCCTCTACAATAGCAGTATCACAAGACAAGGAGGACTATCCATGAACATCCACTATATCCGTTCAGGTGACTACTACATTCCAGACCTGACGCTGCCGGAAGAACCCCGTCCCATGGGCAAGTGGGGGCGGATGCACCGGGAGTACCTGAGAGAGCATAAGCCGATTCAGTACAACTGTCTGCTCCTGTCCGGCAAGCTGTGGACTTACCTAGCAGACCTGAATGAGCAGGCACAGGACAGGCTGGAGCGGATGATCGAGCAGATGAAAGTTTCTGAAGGAATCACGGAAGCGCTGAAAGCCAGTAACCCAATGGCTTGGGTTGGTGCCATGAATAATATCCGCGCCAGAGCCGAGGAGATCATCCGAGAGGAGTTGATCTTTATATGAATATGGAAGAATACCTCCGGGCACTGGAAACCTATGTATCTTCCCGCAAGCTGAATCTGGGAGATGGCGAATCTGTCTTGTCTCTGCTCTATGAGGCATACGGTGATATCAACCCGATGTACGATGACCAAATAAAGGCAGATTTTGCAGAACTGTACCGGACATTAAACGGAACGCCCCTGCAGGAAATGGACTGGATTATCAATCCCGTCTGCGCCCTATGCCGGGACCATGAGCGGAATGGATTTTTGCACGGCGTGCAACTGGGGGCGCAAGTGGTACAGGAAATACAGAGTGTTTAATAATCCCTTTATTCGTTGCCCCGGCTCGAAAGTCGGGGCATTTTTGATTTCGTGACCGCAAATGGGAGCCAGATTTTATACGGAATAGAATATTTTCGGATTATCTTCATTGCGTTTGTTGGAAAATGGTGTTATGCTATAAGTGTTGCAAAACGCTGGCAGAAAAGGAGAATACTGTATGGCAAATTTTACGAAGAAGGCAATCCGGGATTCTTTTGTGAAGCTGCTGAACGAAAAACCCATCAGTCAAATTACCGTTAAGGACATTGTGGAGGACTGCGGGGTGAACCGCAATACCTTTTATTACTACTATCAGGATCTGCCCCAACTGATGGAAAATATAGTGAACGAGGATGCGGAGCGGATTATCCGGGAGCATCCTACCATCGATTCCCTGGACGATTGTATCAATGCAGCACTGGAATTTGCTCTGGCCAATCGGGAAGCGGTGCTTCATATCTATCATTCCGTCAACCGAGACATTTATGAGCAATACCAATGGCGGGTCTGTACTTATGTGGTCAGGGCGTATGTAGACGGCGTTCTGGGCAACCGAAAAATGACATCTGAGGATTATACCACCGTTGTAGATTATCTGAAATGTGTCAGCTTCGGTATGATCATGGGCTGGCTGGAAACCGGTATGAACCCGTGACCGTTGTGAGAAAATGCGGTCATAGTCTTTAGGCAAGCCTACCCCCTGTGTCTGAATTTCAGACACAGGGGATATTTTGTCTGTGGAAAGTTTTTGAAAATGATTGATAATATGGTAACAAAATCCGAGTGGATGTTTTTCTTCGCTCTTATAACGAAAAGGAGGCAACATGAGAATCGAAAAAATACTTTCTGAGTTTGACGGACTGGGGCTGGAAATCGCAGTGATTGTGCCAGAGGGGAATCCCAAAGGCGTTATTCAGTTTTCCCATGGTATGGCTGAACACAAGGAGAGATACTACGACTTCATGAATTATCTTTCCGATCATGGATATGTGTGTGTTATTCATGACCATCGTGGACATGGTGGAAGTGTGGAAAAGGCAGAGGATTATGGCTTTTTCTATACCGAGAATGAACAGGCAATCATTGAGGATCTGCATACCGTTACAAAGTATATTAAACATATCTATTCTGGCCTTCCTGTATTTCTGTTTAGTCACAGCATGGGTACGCTTGTTGCCCGGGGTTATCTGAAAAGATATGATTCGGAAATTGACAAAGTTGTTCTGTGCGGTCCGCCGACCTATAATGCGGCAGCGGGGCTTGGTCTGCTTCTGGCCAGGCTTTCAAAACCCTTCATTAAGGAAAAGGCTCCGAATAAAATGTTGAATGCTATGGCCTTTTCGCAGTTTAATGCCGGAAATTCGATTCCGAATGGCTGGCTCTCAGAAAACCAAGCCAATGTTGCACAATACAACCAAGATCCGAAATGTGGGTTTATCTTTACCACAAATGGGTTTGTCAACCTTTTGAGGCTGCAAAAAGCGGCTTTTGAGAAAAGAAACTGGCATGTAAGCAACCCACATTTGCCAATTCTTGTCATTGCCGGTGAGGAAGACCCGGTTATTCGATCAAGAAAGCGATTTGAACAGCTAATCGCTTTTTTATCGGAGCTGGGCTATACAAATATCAGCAGCAAACTGTATGAACATATGCGTCATGAGATACTCAACGAAGAGAAAAAGCTGGATGTATATAAAGATATTTTGCTTTTTTATGATGAATTCCAGCATACAACTTCATATTCCCAGGTATAAGCAGGACTTCGGTCCTGCTTTTTTTGCGATACGAGTCAAAAAACCAGGCAAACCTACCCCTTGTGTCTGAATTTCAGGCATAGGGGGCATCTCTGTCCATAGGAAAGGAAGAATCTTCCCGATATAATGAGGGCGTAAACAAAAAAACACCTCTCAAATAGAGGATGCCAATATAACAAGGAGGAAAAAT
>SFQY01000039.1 GCA_004562395.1 bacterium
CGAATCAGATTGCCGCTACCAGGCCCGTTGGTCAAGCGGTTAAGACACCGCCCTTTCACGGCGGTAACATGGGTTCGATTCCCGTACGGGTCACCATGATGAAATCCCGATGCTGAAGGCATCGGGATTTTTTCATTTCGTCCCTCAGCTTGCGGCTGAGAAACGGCAGCTTCGGGTAGCTTGCGCCGCCCGGAGCGAAACGTCGGTTTTGCTATTTTCCGGCGGGGCGTCCCGGCTCCTCCGGGGGCAGTTGCCCCAGAAGCTGGAGGATCAGGGCGCAGTGTTCCCCTTCCCGCTGGCTCATTTTCCGGAAGACCTCCCCGAATTCCCCGTCCAGCATTCGGGCGGCGTATTCCGTCATGGCCCGGCGGGTCCGGTAGAAGCTTTTTCGCAGCAGCTTCTCCGGTGGAGCTGCCGGAGTCCGGATCTGCCGGGGAAAGGTGTCTTTCCCATCGGATAACAGCGCCATGCCCCGCAGGCAGGCCAGATTCTCCCGCTCCCCCTCCCAAAGCCGCCGGGCCAGTTCCCCCGGTTTCCCGGTGAGGGAGTTTGCCAGACGGCGGTAGTCCTCCGCCGCCTCCATGACTCCCAGCGCCAGCATCCGAAGAGCGTCTCCTTCTTCCCGGGTCTGGGGCCGGGCGAATACCCGCTGCCATACCTGCCGCTCCACAGACGGATCCCTTTGCTCCATCCTCCTCGCCCCCTTTTTCCAGTATAGTCCGGACAGGCCTGTTTTTTGCGAAAAAACTTTTGAAAAAACCTCTTTCTTTTTTCGTTCATATGTGCTATAATAAACATAATCATCAGAATCATCCCGGTAACGGGGTGTTCTGTCCGCGTCGCGTGAACACGCCCTATCCCCCAAGGAGGAATCACCATGCCAAGAACCAGCAATAAGGCAGAACTGATCATGGATTATGTAAACCAATTCATTCAGGAAAACGGCTATTCTCCCTCGGTGCGGGAAATCGGCGCGGCGGTGGGCCTGCGCTCCACCGCTTCGGTCAGCTACCATCTCCAGGCCCTGCAGGAAAAGGGACTTCTCCAGTCCCCCGGCGCCAAGGGGCGCAAGCGGGCCCTGGTCACCGGCGCCCGGCCAGGACAGATCCCCATTGTGGGCGTGGTCACCGCCGGTGTGCCCATTCTGGCGGTGGAGAACCAGGAGGGTACCATGCCCTGGAGCGATCCCGGCTGCTTTGCCCTCCGGGTCCGGGGCGACAGCATGATAAACGCGGGGATCCTCAGCGGGGACAAGGTGGTGGTCCGTCCCCAGCCCAGCGCTGACGACGGGCAGATCGTGGTGGCCCGGATCGGAGAGGAAGCCACCGTCAAGCGCCTGTGCCGCCGGAACGGTCAGGTCTGGCTCATGCCCGAAAACGAGCATTACGATCCCATCGACGGCACCGAGGCTGAGATCATCGGCATCGTCAAGGCCGTGGTGCGGGAATATTGACCAGGCGGCAGGTTGCCCGGTGAGCGGTCCTTTCCTGTTTCCCCACCGGGCCGGATCGATGGATATTCAAAATTGTCCGTCTTCCGTGAAAAAAAGTACTTGACAAACGGACACCGATGGTGTATAAAGAGCATAACTTAATCATGAAACCATTGAGGCGGAAGTAAAGCTGCATGGCGCATCCACAGAGAGTTCTGCATAGCTGAGAGCGGAGCGAAAAGCGGGGCAGCAAATGGGCCGCTGAGGGCAGAGGGAAAGGGGCAACCCGAGTATCTTCTGACGCAATGCCAGCGTTATCGGGCAGACGGTGTGCTTGCACCGTGCAGAGGCGGCCGGATCATCCGGCAAACAAGGTGGTACCGCAGAAAATGTATTTTCTGTCCTTGTTCCCTTAGGGGAACAAGGACTTTTTTATTTCCAAACGGAAGGAGAGATCCTTATGAGGAATCCCGGAAGACGATGGCGGCCCCTGACCAGGTCCCCCCATCCGAATGCAAACCCAATTAAGACATGATATTCAAAAAGGAGTTTTAAAAATGAAAAAGGTTCTTTGCGTTGTTATTTCCCTTCTGATGATCGCCGCTCTGTTCTCCGGCTGCAGCAGCTCCGCCCCTGCCGCTGAGGCGCCCGAAACCACCGCTGCCGCGGCGCCTGAGGCCCCCGTTTTCACCGTGGCCATTGTTCAGCAGATGGACCACGCCTCCCTGGATGAGATCCGCAATGCCATTTCCGCCGAGCTGCAGGCCGTAGCCGCCGAGAAGGGCGTGACGGTCAACATTCTGGAGTCCAACGGTCAGAATGACGCCACCGTCCTCAACCAGATCGGCGCCCAGGTGGTGGGCGACAAGGTCGACATGATCATTCCCATCGCCACTCTGGCAGCCCAGTGCATGGTCACCGCCGCTGACGGCTCCGGCATCCCCGTGGTCTACGCCGCCATCTCCGATCCCGCCGCCGCCGGTCTGACCGGTCTGGCCGATGTCACCGGTACCTCCGACGCTCTGAATACCCCCTTCATTCTGGACATGATGCTCTCCGTGCAGCCCGATATCAAGACCGTCGGCCTGCTGTACTCCAACTCCGAGGCTAACTCCGCCACTCCCATCGCCGAGGCCAAGGCTTACCTGGAGGAGAAGGGCATCGCCTATCTGGAAAAGACCGGAAACACCTCCGGTGAGATCACCGAGGCCGCTTCCTCTCTGGTGGGCCGGGTAGACGCCGTCTTCACCCCCACCGACAACGTGGTCATGGGCACGGAAGCCTCCGTGGCGGAGATCCTGAACGCCGCCGGTATCCCCCACTACACCGGTGCTGACTCCTTCGTCCAGCTAGGCGCTTTTACCACCTGCGGCGTCAACTACACCGAGCTGGGTGCCAAGACTGCCGACATGGCCATGGACATCCTGCTGGGCGGCGCGGTTCCTGAATTCCACGTCATGGAGGGCGGCATCATCACCGTCAACACCGAGACCGCCGCGGTCCTGGGCATTGACTACAGCGTATTCTCCACCATGGCCAATACCGTTGTGGAAGTCACCGGCGAGTAATAAAACGCATTATGCAAAAGGATGGTATCCCCTTCCTCCGAGGGGGATACCACCATTTCGCGTTTCTCAGCAAAGCGACAAATTGGAATTTGATGGGATGCCGGAGTGCAATACCTTCCCCCGGGGGGAAGGTGCCCCAGTGCGCACACTGGGGCGGATGAGGAACGGCGATATGTTCCAAATCTGTTTGCAGTTCGGTTAAAAAGTGGATGAGATGTCGCCATTCCTCATCCACCGCTTCGCGGTCCCCCTTCCCCCCGGGGGAAGGTTTTGCGTTGCGGCATCCCTGCAAACACCAATTTATCGGGCAGCTGAGGAAAACTGATATCTACGTTCCAATATTCCTATTTTAGCACTTTGCATTTCTTTAAAAGGAGCGATTCCCATGATTTCAACCACCGTCATCATGAGTGCCCTGGAGTTGGGCTTTATCTATGCCCTGGTGGCTCTGGCTCTGTTTCTGAGCTTCCGGGTGCTGAATATTGCCGATATGACCACCGACGGGGCCTTCACTCTGGGCTGCGCCGTGTCCGCCACCCTGGCTGTGGCCGGGCATCCTCTGCTGGCCCTGCCCTCCGCCATGCTGGCAGGTGCCTGCGCGGGTTTTGTCACAGCCTTCCTGCAGACCAGGCTGAATATCCCCTCGATTCTCGCGGGTATCATCACCAATACGGGGCTGTACACCGTGAACCTGGCGGTCATGGGCTTCTCCTCCAATGTCAACATGCTCCGCAACCCCACCCTCTTCACCCTGGTGCAGCCCTGGCTGGGAGCGTTTTACAAGCTGATCCCCGCGGCGGTGCTGACCTGCCTGGTGGGAACGCTGCTGGTGCTGTTCCTGCGGACCCGGCTGGGTCTGTCCGTCCGGGCCACCGGCGACAACCCGGACATGGTCCGGGCCTCCTCCATCAATACCGGCTTCACCATTACCGTGGGACTTTGCCTTGCCAATTCCATGACGGCCCTTTCCGGCGCGGTGCTGGCCCAGTACCAGAAGACCGCCGACATCAACCTGGGCACCGGCATGGTCATCATCGGCCTGGCCTCCCTGATCATCGGCGAGACCCTGATGCCCAAGGGAAAGCCCTGGATGAAGGCTCTGGGCGCCATTCTCGGCTCCATTCTTTACCGGTTCATCATCGCCATCGCTCTGCGGCTGGACCTGCCCAGTGAATGCCTGAAGCTGATCTCCGCCGTCATCGTCGCCCTGGCCATCGGCCTGCCTGCCATCAAAAGCGCGGTAAAGCCTGCCACCAAGGGAGGGAAAGCCTGATGCTGAAAGTACACAACATTTCCAAAACCTTCAATCCCGGCACCGTCAATGAGAAGAAAGCCCTGAACGGCCTGAGCCTGGAGCTGGAGGAGGGCGACTTCGTCACCATCCTGGGCTCCAACGGCGCGGGAAAATCCACCCTGTTTGGAGCCATTGCCGGTTCTTTCGTGGTGGATACCGGCTCCATTCACCTGGACGGCATGAACATCACCAACCTGCCGGACTACAAGCGCAGCAAGTTTATCGGCCGGCTGTTCCAGGACCCCCTGAAGGGCACCGCTCCCAGCATGACCATCGAGGAAAATCTGGCCCTGGCCTATATGCGGGCCTCCAGCGGCACATCCCCCTTCTCCATGATCTCCCGGAAGGACCGGGAGAACTTCCGGGAGCGGCTGGCGCAGCTGGGCCTGGGACTGGAGGACCGGATGGACCACCCGGTGGGCCTCCTTTCCGGCGGCCAGCGGCAGGCTCTGACCCTGCTGATGGCCACCCTGGTGACTCCCAAGCTCCTGCTGCTGGACGAACACACCGCGGCCCTGGACCCCGCCACCGCCGAAAAGGTCCTGGCCCTGACGGAACAGATCGTGGCGGAAAACCACATCACCTGCCTGATGATCACCCATAACATCCCCTCCGCCCTGTCCCTGGGCAACCGGACCATCATGATGAACAACGGCTCCATCGTGCTGGAACTGGCCGGGGAGGAGCGGGCCAACATGACCACCGAGCGGCTGCTGAAGGTCTTCCACGAGCAGGGCATCAGCAATGACCGCATCCTGTTCAGCGCCGATACCGAATAACCCAAAATACGCCTCCGGAAAATCCGGAGGCGTAACTTTTTATGGGCGTTCGTATAACCGTAAATGATCGTTTAGCGTTGGTTGGTTGCACTGGCGCGGTAGCGCCCAAGCCTTCTCCTTGAGGAGAAGGTGCCCCAGGCTGCGGCCTGGGGCGGATGTGGTGTGCGGTACACAGTTGCGATGATCGGGACATTTCGGCGAAAACGTACCGCGGTAACACCACATCAGTCTCGCTTCGCGAGACAGCTTCTCCTCAAGGAGAAGCCTTTGGTGAGCATCCCACCCTGGTGGAACCAACGTACATTCCTGCGATAAACGATCATTTACCCAATTGCCGCACCTGCGGTCGAGGGGCCCAGAGGATGTAGGTCCAGTGCCAGCGTTCGTAACGCATTAGCCGCGGGCCTAGCCCGCATAAACGATCATTTCTCGTTTTTTTCTTCTATCTCTCGGCTTTTCTCCGCTTCTCTGGCCGCCATTTGGTTCACCAGGAGCCTGGCAGGGTCGTGAGGGCGGAAGCTTTGCCAGATCAGCACGGCTGCCGCGGTGACGCAGCTCAGGGCGGCCAGCATCTGGCTCACCCGGAAGGGGCCCCAGTAGAGGCTGTCCACCCGCAGGCCCTCGATCATGGTTCTGCCCAGGCCGTACCAGAAGGCATACCCCAGGGCCACCTGGCCGTCGTACTTCCGCTTTTTGGACAGGAAGTGCAGGAGCGCCAGTCCCGTCAGGTTCCACACCGACTCATACAGGAAGGTGGGGTGGTAGTACTCCCAGGCGTTTGTGACGGTGTTGAACAGCCCCATCCGGAAGAAGGAATCCGTAGCGGCGCCGAAGGCCTCCCGATTAAAGAAGTTGCCCCAGCGGCCCATGGACTGGCCAATGAGAAAGCCCAGCAGCACCAGGTCCATCACTGTAGTAAATCTGATTTTTTTCACCCGGCAGAATACGGCCACGCCCACAACGGCGCCCAGGACGCCGCCGTAGATGGCAAGGCCTCCCTCCCAGATATACAGCACGGAAATGGGGTTGGCCGCGTAATCCTGCCAGGAGAAAATCACATAATAGGCCCGGGCGCAGACAATGGCGAAGGGCGTTACCCACAGCACCCCGTCCAGAATGTCGTCCTCCTTCAGGCCGAATTCCTTGCTCCTGCGCATGGCGTACAGCACCGCCAGGATCAGGCCCAGGGCAATGACCAGACCGTAAAAGTGGATGGTCAGGGGACCCAGCGCCACCGTCCGGGGCGGATTGACTTCAATTCCCAGAAACGGGAAGGAAATGGCGGAATAATTGGCGGGATTCATACCCCTTCCTCCTTCGATACCGGTGTGATCACGGACAGGCCGCAGCGCTGGGGCCGCACCACCCGGCTGAGAAATGCGCGGATCTCTCCGCTTTCGATGCTCCGGTAGACCTCCGGGAACCGGAAATAGTCAAAGCCGGAAAAATGGTAGGCGCAGAGCCGGAAGCAGGTGGAGTCGAAGCTGTCCAGGTCCCGGATCCGGCGGCCCAGGGCGCTGCGCTTCATCCGCAGGAAGTCCTCTTCGGGGATCCCCCTCCGGGCCAGCTTCTCCGCCTGGGCCTCAATGGCCTCCCGGACCGCCTCTGGGTCGTCGGAGTCTCCGGAGCAGAGCAGCATGGCGCAGCCGTCCACGGTTTCGAAGCCGCCTCCGAAGGAGGAATCGATGAGCCCCTGCTCGTACAGCCGCAGGTACAGCTCCGAGGATTCCCCAAACAGGGCCTCCGCCGCCAGGTCCGCCACCATCTCCATACGGATGGACGCCTCCCCGGTCTTCAGAGGCTCACACTTGAAGGCCATGTTGAACATGGGCATGGCCACCTCCATGGCGCCGGTGACCTCCGGCACGGGACAGTGCATGGTTTCGTGCCAGGGCCGCAGCTTGACGCCCACCTCCCGGCGCTCTGTGCCCAGCACCTGCCGGGCCATGTCCTCCACGCCCTGGGGATCCACGTCTCCCACCACACACAGCAGCATGTTGCCCGGGGTGTAGAAGGCCCGGTGGCAGTGGTAGAGGGTCTGGGGAGTGATCTGCCGGATGGATTCGGAGGAGCCGAGAATGGGCACCCGGATGGGGTGGGAGCAGTACATGGCCTGCATCAGGTTTTCAAACACCACGCTGTCCGGGGCGTCCTGGTTCATGCCGATCTCCTGATCGATGATCCCCCGCTCCTTTTCCACGCTTTCCTCGGTGAAATAGGGAGTGGAGACAAATTCCAGCAGTAGCTTCAGGCATTGGCGGAAATGCTCGGTGCAGGAAAAATAGTAGGCGGTCATGTCGTAGCTGGTGAAGGCGTTGACCATGGCCCCCAGGGCGGCAAATTCGGCGGAGACATCCCGGTCCCCGGGCATGTCGAACATTTTGTGCTCCAGATAATGGGCAACCCCCGCCGGAGCGTGGTATTCTTTGCCTTCCAGCACAAAATCCGTGTGTATGGAGCCGTAGTCGGTGACGAAATAGGCCATCTTTTTGGTAAAGCCCCGCCGGGGCACCACTGCCACCGTCAAACCGTTTTCCAGAACCCCGGTGTAAAGGGTCTCGTCCAGCTCCGGGTAATAAACGGGCTTCATTGGCTCTCTCCTTTCAGGAAATAGGTGGTGTGGAGCTTCAGCTCCCGGGCGGCGGTGGTCACGTCCTCCACCGTCACCCGTTCCACGGCCTCCATGTATTCCTCCGGGCTCATGGCCAGGCCGCTGAGGGCGGCGGTGGCGTAGTAGCCCTCGATGGAGCCGGGGGAATCGGCGGTGGCCCGGAGACTGGACAGAAGGGCCTCCCTGGCCCCGGTCAGTTCTTCGCCGGTGATCTTTCCTTCCCGGCAGGCCTCCAGCTGGGTCAGAATTTCCCGGCGGGTCAGCTGCTCCTTGTCAAAGTCAATGCCCGCGGAGACGGTGACGATGCCCTTGGTTCCGTAGTAGCCGGAGCCGATGGAATAGCACAGCGACAGCTTCTCCCGGACGTTCATAAACAGCTTGCTGGTCATGCCCGCCCCGAACAGGGTGTTCAGCACCTGCATGGTGGGGAAGGCATCGTCCCGGTTGGTGACGGGAGTGACAAAGCCCATGCACAGCTTGCCCTGGGCCACGTCCATGATCTCCACCTCGTCCCGCTCCGGGCAGGAATGGAAGGGGGTCTGAGGGGGCAGAACACAGCTTCTGCTTCCCAGCCGCCGGGCCAGGGGCTGCAGCAGCTGCGCCACCCGGTTTGGTTCGGCGCTGCCCACATAGAAAATCTCCACAGGGCTTTCCGCCAGGATCCGGCGGTAGTGGCTGTACAGCTCCTTCGGGCCGATCCCGGCCACCTGCTCCGTCTCTCCCAGCCGGGGCAGACCGAAGGAGTCCTCCCGGCACATGATCCGCAGCATCTGGTTCATGGCATAGATCCGCTTGTCGTTGCGCTCGGACTCGATGGTGGAGATCAGGTTTTTCTTTTCGCTCTCAACGAATTCCGGCAGGAAGCCCCCGTCCTCCAGAGGGGAGTCCAGGAGAATTTCCTCCAAAAAGGCCAGCATGGGCTGCATCACCTGGTCCCCGGGAAGGGCGAAACGGTCGTCCATGAAGCCACAGTACACGCCGGTGGTCTGGTAGTCTCCCACCCGACGGACCATGGGGCTGACGGAAGCGCCGTACAGGGTGTCCAGATGCTCGGTGATGGAGCGCAGGTCCGGACAGCGCCGGGTTCCCCGCAGCAGTACGGAGGGAAGCAGCGCGTTCCGGGCTGCCTCCTGACGGTCCATGGGCCGGACCAGCTGAAAGCTCAGGCAGCCCTGCTTGAACCGGCTGTCCCGGCAGCAGCGAAGGGTCACGCCGGGAAGAAGGGAAATGGTTTCGATCATATTCTGCTCCTTGGTTGGAAAAATCCGTTGGATGCCTGGTGGGACGACTGCGTTTTTACAGCCCGGCGGCAAATGGTCGTTTACGCTTGCATCCCAAAGCCCTCCCCCCGAGGGGGCAATATCATCAACTTAAGCATCGCCCACCGCGCCGTAGGGGGCGATGCCCACATCGCCCCGCGGGGAATGGTATCCTTTTGGTGCTACACTACGGCGAATTCGTAACGTTGGGAAGGGCCGATGTGGGCATCGGCCCCTACGGAAGCACCTTAAGTTGATGACATTGCCCGAGGGGGGAAGTTTTTTTAGGGGGACGGGGTGCCGCTTCGACAAATCCCAACTTTGCCGTCCGGCGGGTATCCTTACATCGTGTAAAGGATATTATATACCACTTTCTCCAAAATAGGAAGTAGTACACAAAAATTTAAGACTTTTTCTGTTGTCATTTCCCGGTTTCTGCGGTAGAATGTAGCTTGGAATTGTATGGACAAGGAGGTTCCGCCATGACATGGCTGGAAATTACCATAGACACCGCCGCCCACCGGTGCGGCGATGTGGCCGCCGCGCTGACGGCGAAGGGCTTTTCCGATCTGGTCATTGAGGACCAGGAGGAATTCGAGACCTTTCTGGAGGAAAACCGGACCTATTGGGATTACATCGACGAGTCCCTTCAGCGCAGGCTTCAGGGTCTGTCCCGGATCAAGCTGTATCTGGAGGATACGGACCGGGAGGGACGGGAACGGCTGGAGCGGACCGTTTCGGAGCTGGGGCTGACCATGACCGCCGAGCCTCTGGCGGAGGTGAACTGGGAGGAAAGCTGGAAGGACAGCTATCCCCCCCAGGAGGTGGGCCGCGATCTGGTGGTGCTGCCCTGCTGGCTGGCCCAGGAGGAGACCTCCCGGCGCAAGATCATTCTGGACCCCGGACTGACCTTCGGCACCGGCGCCCATCCCTCCACCCAGATGGTCATGGAGGCCATGGAGGAGCTGGTGAAGCCCGGTTTTCACTGCCTGGACCTGGGCAGCGGCAGCGGAATTTTGTCCATCACCGCATTGCGGCTGGGAGCGGAATCCGCTGTGGGAGTGGATGTGGATCCCAAAGCGGAGACGGCGGCCCGGGAGAACGCCGCCTACAACGGCTTCGCCGAACCGGAATTTACCGCCCTTACCGGCAACGTCACCGAGGATACCGCTCTGATGGCCTCTCTGGCAGCCCGGGAATACGACCTGGTGCTGGTCAATATCGTGGCCGACGTGATCATCGGCCTTTCTTCGGTCCTTCCGGACTTTCTGACGGAGCGCAGCATCCTGATCTGCTCCGGCATTCTGGATACCCGGCTGGCGGATGTCACCGCCGCTCTGGAAAAGGCCGGACTGACCGTCACCGGTGTGAAGGCCAAGGAGGACTGGCGCTGTGTGACGGCGAAAAAAGCATGACAATCCCCTCCCTCAGGAAAGGAGTCACCCTATGAGTATCCCCTACCGCACCCGACGGGTGCTGAACCGGCTGGGCAGCGTGCTGCTGGTGCTGCTGCTCATTTTTGTAATCACCTGGCTGTGCTGGGTCATCTGGCTGCAGCGCTATGTGGTCTACACGGACGACGGCGCTACCCTGGATTTCAGCCGTTCCTCCAACGAGGTTTCCGGCGAGGTAGCTACCCCCATGGTAGCCAGCGCCAACATTCCCATTTATTATAATGAAGGCGCCAACGCCATCAACACCTCCAACGAGCTGACTCAGCTCAACGGCTATTACATCACCAGCGAGATGTTCCAGAACGATCTGGACAATGTGCTGCTGCAGGTGGCCCGGCTGGACGCCGGAACGCCGGTGATGATCGACATGAAGGGCCCCTACGGCTCCTTCTTCTATTCCTCCAAGCTCAGCGACGCGGTGATCTCCCAGAGTACGAACATCTCCGCCGTGGCGGATCTGGTGAGCAAGCTCCGGACCAAGGGCTTCTACACCATTGCCCGGATCAGTGCCTTCCGGGATCGGAGCTTCGGCGATACCCATGTCAGCAGCGGCCTGTACATGCTCAGTCGGGCAGGACTGTGGATGGACCAGGGAGGCATGTACTGGCTGGATCCCACCAATGCCACCGCCACCACCTGGATCGCCTCGGTGGTGCTGGAGCTGAAGGAGATGGGCTTCGACGAGGTGCTGCTGGCGGATTTCTGCTTCCCCAATTCCGATAAGTATATCTTTAACGGGGACAAGGACGCGGCCCTTCAGCAGGCGGCGGCCACGCTGATGTCCTCCTGCGGCGCGGAGAACTTCACCCTGTCCTTCTGCGTCGACAATGCCGCTTTTCCGCTGCCTGAGGGCCGCTGCCGCCTGTACATGGAGGGGGTGGACGCAGGCAGCATCCAGACCAAAGCCTCTCAGGTGACCTTCGACGACCCGGAGATCCGGCTGGTTTTCCTCTCCGAGAACGGCGATACCCGCTATGACCAGTATGGTGTGCTTCGTTCGCTGTATGTGGCGGAGGAAGTGGAGGCCCGAAAAGAAAATCAGTGATCCTGCCCCAAATCGCCCGGACGCTCCCTCGTAAGACAGTTTTTGAAACACAGAAGCAGGTGCCTGAGACAAGTACGCGGGCACCTGCTTGTTGTTTATTGTTCACAATCAATTTACGCCTATTAAATTGACTTTGCAATGCAAATAGCATATAATATGCATACAAAGAATTGCAAAGGAGTTGTTTTTATGGCCAGTACAAATTTTAGCGTCCGTATGGACAGCGAGATTAAAAAGCAGTGTGAAACCCTTTATGGGGAATTGGGCATGAATCTGACCACTGCAATCAATGTTTTCCTGCGGCAGTCCCTCCGGGTAGGCGGTTTCCCCTTTGAGGTCAGACTGGATCAGCCGAATAAGGAAACCATCGCCGCCATGCTGGAAGCGGAAAGAATTGCAAAAGACCCCAGTATCAAGCATTACTCCGATGTGGAAGAGGCGCTTCGGGAGCTGAAAAGATGAACCGCAGTATTGTTTGGACGACCCAGTTCAAAAAAGATTATAAGCTGGCACTGAAGCGTCATTTGGATATCGAGCTGCTGGATAATATCATCAGAAGCCTGTCCCGTGGGGAAACGCTGCCGGAGAAAAATCGGGATCATGCGCTGACAGGGGATTGGGCCCAGCACAGAGAATGCCATATTCAGCCGGATTGGCTCCTGGTGTACCGCATTGAGGATGATGTCCTGGTGCTCACGCTGGCCCGTACCGGAACACACAGTGATTTGTTTGGAAAATAGGTCGCGACAAACCGGAAATGATCGAACTTAAGGGAGCTGCAATATATGTTCTATATTATTTTTGATTTCACAATGGCAGTGATTATGCTTTCATTCGGAATATGGTTTTACAGATCAAACGGGAGTGCTGCCAGATTTTTGTCCGGTTACAATATGAAGTCAGAAGATGAGCGAAAGAAATTTGATGAAAACGCTATGTGCAAGGCTTATGGAAAAAGAATGATGGTTATGGCGTTGCCGTTCATTTTGGGAATCATTATAGATACGCAATATCAAGGAGTTGGCTGCTTGATTGCATGGTCGGTATGGATTGTAATGCTGATTTTATTACTTGTTGATAGACATAAAAGAGAGCGTTAACTTCCGGTTTGTTGGTTTCTTTCAGCAATTCGGAAAAAGGGGAACTTCTATACGGGTATTTTCTTCCAATGCGCATTCCGCATTCCTCTATTCCAAGCAAGGATGGCTCCTTGCGTCGCTTTGCGACTATCCTGCATATGAAAAACGGCGTGACCGCTTTCGTCACGCCGTTTTAACTGTCTTATGAACACCCTTCCTTTAGAAGGCTGTTTTTTATGGGATGACAGGGTCAGATCCGCTTCAGGGGTTCGGAATTGTCCTGGGCCAGCAGGAGGTCGGAGATGATGTCGTTGCTGACCAGGAAGCCCTTGGGGGTCAGGACCCAGCGGCCGGCGTCGGTCTGGGTGGCCTGGAAGTAGCGGCGGCGCTTTTCCAGAACCTCCTCCAGAGGGGCGAAGGGCAGCATGAACAGCCGCTCGTACTCTTCCGCGCTGACGCCGGAGGTGGTCCGCAGCCGCAGCATCAGGTACTCCCCTGCCCGCTCCCGGGTGGGGATCTCCTGCAGATCCTCCATGATGTCCCCGCCGTCCCGGATGGCGGCGATGTAGGACTGAAGGTCCCGCTTCAGGGTGAACCGCTTTCCGGCAAAGTCGGAGCTGGCGCTGGGGCCGAAGCCCAGATACTCGCCGCCGGTCCAGTATTTCATATTGTGTCGGGACACCAGACCCTTCCGGCAGAAATTGGAGATCTCATACTGCCGGAAGCCACGGCTGCGCAGAGCCTCCACGGCGGTCAGGTACATTTCCGCCTGAGCATCGTCGTCGGGCAGATTCAGCATGTCCTTCAGCTGGTAGAAGGGGGTCCCCTCCTCCACCTTCAGAGCGTAGCAGCTGACATGCTCCGGCAGCAGCCGCAGTACGTTGTCCAGCGTCTCCTGCCAGTCCTGCAGGTCCTGGCCCGGAAGACCGTACATCAGGTCCACGGACACGTTCCGGAAGCCTGCCTTCCGGATCCGCTGGTAGGCGGTGACCGCCTGGGCGTAGGTGTGGGGGCGGCCCAGCTTTTTGAGCATTTCGTCGTCGTCGGACTGGATGCCCAGACTCACCCGATTGAAGCCCTCGGCCCGGAGCCGGTGGAGCAGCCGGTCGGAGACGGAATCGGGGTTGGCCTCGAAGGTGATCTCCGCGTCGGCGGTTACGTCGAAGTTCCGGCGGATGGTGGTCAGAATCACCGCCATGCCGTCGGCCCCGAAGAAGGTGGGGGTGCCGCCGCCGAAATAGACCGAGTCCACCTTATACCCGGGGGCCAGCTCCCCGGCCTCCTTGATGTGGTCGCACACCGCGTCCAGATAGCCGTCGATGAGCTTGTCGTCCTTGGTGGCCATGGAATAGAAGTCGCAGTACTGGCACTTGCTGCGGCAGAAGGGTACGTGAACGTAGATTCCCAGGGGCGTCTTGTTGGGACGCTTGGTGATAATAGGCATAGAAAACCTCCAGTAGTAGTATGCGAATGCAAAATTGCGGTGTCCCTTCGGGAAATATCCATTTCATCCCCGGAGCGGATACCTTCCGCTTGCATGTTCCTTATCAGTCTTCGTCTAATTTCAGCACCGCCATGAAGGCCTCGGAGGGGACGGAAACGGTGCCGAAGGTGCGCATCCGCTTTTTGCCCTCCTTCTGCTTTTCCAGCAGCTTCTTCTTTCGGGTGATGTCGCCGCCGTAGCACTTGGCCAGCACGTCCTTGCGCAGGGCCTTGATGGTTTCCCGGGCGATGATCTTGCCGCCGATGGCCGCCTGGACGGGGATCTCAAACTGTGCCCGGGGGATGTTGTCCTTCAGCTTTTCGCAGATCTTCCGGGCGCGGGGATAGGCGTTGTCGGCGAAGAGGATGAAGCTCAGGGCGTCCACGATCTCGCCGTTGAGCAGGATGTCCAGCTTTACCAGCCGGCTGGGCCGGTAGCCGATAAGCTCATAGTCCAAACTGCCGTAGCCCCGGGTCCGGGACTTCAGAGCGTCGAAGAAGTCGTAGATGATCTCGTTCAGGGGCATCTCATAGTGCAGCTCCACCCGGTTGGCGTCCAGATACACCATGTCCTTGAATTCGCCCCGGCGCTGCTGGCACGATGTCGGCGGGGTCCGGATAGTCCAGGGGGGTGTAGACCAGCATGGTCTCGCCGTTGGTCTTGGTCACCCGGTAGACCACGTTGGGGGCGGTGGTGATCAGGTCCAGATTATACTCCCGTTCCAGCCGCTCCTGGATGATCTCCATGTGAAGCAGTCCCAGGAAGCCGCAGCGGAAGCCAAAGCCCAGGGCAATGGAGCTTTCCAGCTCGTAGCTCATGGAGGCGTCGTTGAGCTTCAGCTTTTCCAGGGCGTCCCGCAGATCCTGGTATTTGGCTCCGTCGGCGGGATAGACGCCGGAGAACACCATGGGCTGCACAGGCCGGTAGCCCGGCAGAGGCTCCGGAGCGGGATTTTCCACGGCGGTGATGGTATCGCCCACCCGGGTGTCCGCCACGGTCTTGATGGAGGCGGTGATGTAGCCCACCTCGCCGGCTCCCAGGGACTCCTGGGGCACCAGTCCGCCGGGACTCATGGTGCCCACCTCCACCACCTTGTAAACCGCGCCGGTGGCCATCATTTTAATGTCCATTCCCGCCGTTACGGTACCCTCCTTCACCCGGGTGTAGACGATGACGCCCCGGTAGGAGTCGTACTGGCTGTCAAAGATCAGCGCCTGCAATGGAGCGCCGCGGTCTCCCGTGGGAGCGGGAACGTCCCGGACGATCATCTCCAGCACGGAGTGGATGTTGATGCCGTTTTTTGCGGAGATTTCCGGGGCATCCTCGGCGGGAATGCCGATGATGTCCTCGATCTCCGACTTGACCTCGGCGGGACGGGCGGAGGGCAGGTCGATCTTGTTGACCACGGGCAGGACCTCCAGTCCCGCGTCGATGGCCAGGTAGGTATTGGCCAGAGTCTGGGCCTCTACGCCCTGGGAGGCATCCACCACCAGCACAGCGCCCTCGCAGGCGGCCAGGGAACGGGAGACCTCATAGTTGAAGTCCACATGGCCCGGGGTATCGATCAGGTTCAAATCATAGCGCTGGCCGTCGTCGGCGGTATAGCTCAGCTGGACGGCGGTGGCCTTGATGGTGATGCCCCGCTCCCGCTCCAGCTCCATGGAGTCCAGAAGCTGCTCCGCCCGGATACGCTGGTCGATGGCCCCGCACTCCTCCAGCAGCCGGTCCGCCAGGGTGGACTTGCCGTGGTCAATGTGGGCGATGATGGAAAAATTTCGGATTTTGGAAAGATCGGTCATATTTTGGATACCTCGTCGGATTGGGATAACGGCCCAAAGCTTCGGGCCGGGCGAAACAATGCCATTTTCCCAATTATACCGAAAATTTCTCCAAATGTAAACCGTCAGTTGGGGATTTGTTTCGGGTTTTTCCGATTTGAGAGCGCGTCACAGGCGTTTTGCAAAATGTGCGGATCGGTTTTACGCAGCTGCCTGATAAATTGGTGTTTGTAAGGATGAGTGCCGCACCATACCTTCCCCCGGGATGCGAATCAATAGTTGAAACGCCGAAATCACGCTGTCATTCCGAGCCAGTGCGCACACTGGCGTGGGAATCCCCCGGTTTGGAGGGGAAACGTAACGATAAGCACCCGGAAGGACGCGGAGATTGCCACACCAGTCTGCGGACTGGTTCGCAATGACACCATTTTCTCAACTTCTTACCACATTTTCTAGCGTTTTAAGCCTTTTTCAACTATTGATTCGCATCCGGGGGGAAGGGGGACCGCGAAGCGGTGGATGAGGAATGGCGACACCTTACCATTCGCAATGCAGTTAATTTAAACGGTACAACCTTTTCCGATGTAC